>NZ_JBFUMO010000561.1:0-3737 GCF_054049355.1 Roseateles sp. P5_E11
ATGCCGATCAGTTCGTCACGATGAAGGGCTGGAAGGCCCACGTCACCTTCGGCCAGTGGCAGTTCGGCGAGCGTGAATGGCCGGGCAACCAGAAGGAGGCACCGGCGCATGCCGCCAAGCTCGTCGGTGGCGTGTCCATCGCGCAGATCGGCGACGACGAATTCCTGCTGGTGGGCCAGCAGGCACGCGTGCGCATCGACGACATCGAAGGCAGCAGCCGCGCGCTGATCGAATACGCCGAGGAAGGCCACTTCGACGCCAGCGGCAAGTGGGTGACGGAGCGCCGCTGGAACGGCGACCAGGTCGACTGGGGCCTGAACTTCGTCGCGAACCCGCGCGTGCTGAAGGTCAAGATGGGGCGCTACAAGTGAGCGGCGTTCGCACGTCATTCCTCGGCGCGCTGCTCACCACGGCGGCCCTGGGCGCCCTGGCGCAGGCAGCGCCCGACATCACCCTCCTGCCGGCGCCATCGGCCGCCTGGCGCACCGTCGTCGGCCACTGGGAGAAACAGGTCGAGCTGGCAGGCGACGGCGTCGTCGTCCCGGCGCCGACCGCCGACTACGCACGAGCCAGCACGCTGGCCGCGAGCGCACTCACGACCGGCGGCAAACGCGAGGCCGTGTTGCTGGACTGGAAGGATCTCTGGCAGGCCACGCTGCGCATCGAAAGCCGCGAGCCGCTGGACTTGCGCCCCTACCTGGGCGGCACGCTGGAGTTCGACCTCGATGTGGCCGAACTCGCCAAGGGCGGTGTGCGTGCCAAGCTCAGTTGCGGCGACGGCTGCGAGCGCGGCGTCAACCTCATCGAGCCGGCGCGCAGCTGGGCCGGCAAGGGCTGGCAGCACGTCGCCCTGGCCATGAGCTGCTTCACGCGCGAAGGCGCCGACTTCTCCAAGGTCAGGCTGCCATTCGCCATCGACGCGACCGGCACGGGCCGCGTCAGCGTCGCCAACGTGCGCATCACGCGCACGGCCAAGGCCGGGCTGGCCTGCCCCGACTACCGCACCGAGTCCGTCACGCCGGCCATGCTCAACGAATCCTGGGCCGTCGACTGGTGGCAGCCGCGCCACGAACAGAAGCTGCAGGAGAAGGCCCGGCTGATCGCCGCCGGCACGCCACCCGAAGTCGTCTTCATCGGCGACTCCATCACCCAGGGCTGGGAGAAGGACGGCAGCGAGGTCTGGCAGCGCCACTACGCGCCCCTGCACGCACTGGCCCTGGGCTTCGGCGGCGACCGCACCGAGAACGCGCTGTGGCGGCTGCAGCACGGCGAGGTCGACGGCATCGCGCCCAAGGTGGCCGTGCTGATGATCGGCACCAACAACACCGGCCACCGCGCGGAGGCGCCGGAGCGAACGGCCGCCGGCGTCAAGCGCCTGCTCGACGAACTGCGTCAGCGCCTGCCCAGGACCCAGCTGCTGCTGTTGGCCATCTTCCCGCGCGGCGAGCAGCCCGACGACTTCCTGCGTGGCATCAACCAGCGCGTCAACAAGCTCCTCGAAGGTCTGGCCGACGGCCGCAGCGTTCACTTCCTGGATATCAATGCCGCGCTGCTCAATACCGACGGCACGCTTGGCAAGGACGTCATGCCCGACCTGCTGCATCCCAACGCCAAGGGCTACGACATCTGGCAGCGGTCCATGGCGCCGACGCTGCAGAAGCTGCTGAGGTCGACGCCATGACGCTGGCGGCCGCCGCTGCCAAGCCGACCCGGATGCCGGGCGGCCTGCCGTGCCGCGCATGGGCGCACGTCCAATTCGTGTCCAAGGCATGAACACGCCGGCCACGCTGCCCCTGGCCCCGCGGCATCCAGCCGTGGTGGCGGCCCTCGGCAGCGCAGGCACGACCCGCCCTACCCAGTCCTGGGGCCGCGGCATCGACGGCCAGCGGCTGGCGGACCTGGGCGACGGAAGCTTTCGCAACCCCSTCGTGGCCGGCGACCACCCCAACCCCGCCATCCTGAAGGACGGCCCCGACTACTACATGACCTTCTCGTCACGGCAGTCCTGTCCGGGTGCCGTGATCTGGCATTCACGCGACCTGGTGAACTGGGTGCCCATCGCCGCGGCGCTGAACCAGCCGCTCGGCACGGGCTCGCCGACGGATCTTGTCCGGCACAACGGCCGCTACTTCCTCTACCTCCCCTTGCTACGGCCTCAGGGGGTCGGCATCCACGTCATGCACGCCGACAGCATCCGCGGGCCCTGGAGCGATCCCGTCGACCTGGAGCTGCAGGGATGCCTGGACCCAGCCCATGTCGTGGGCGAGGACGGCAGGCGCCATCTCTTCGTCAACGGCGACCGGCGCGTCGGCCTCACGGACGACGGGCTGGCCACCGTCGGCGGGCTTGTCCATGCCCAGACGGCCCGCAGCGCCGCACCGGCCGCGATCGCCGGCGCCAAGCTGCTGCGCCGGGGCGACTTCTTCTACCGCGTCCAGGCCCAGGGCGCCAACGCGCTTGACGGCCATGTGGTCAAGGTGGCGCGAGCGCCTTCCATCGCCGGGCCCTGGCAGGACGGCCCGTTCAGCCTGATCGATAGCGCAGCGGACGGGCCGTGGCGCACCAGCGGCCCTGCCAGCCTGGTGGAAGGCCAGGCAGGCGACTGGTGGATGCTGTGCCACGGCCACGAAAGCGGCTACCGTACCCTCGGGCGGCAGGTGCTGCTGGCGCCGATCGAATGGACGCGTGACGGCTGGCCGCGCAGCAATGGCGACCCGCTCGACCGGGCCCAGCGCAAGCCGCGCGGTGGATCGGTGCTGGCAGCGGGTCTCTCGCTCAGCGACGACTTCACGCATGACCGCCTCGGCCTGCAGTGGACCTTCCAGGACGCAACGCCCGAGGACCTGCAGCGCGCCCGATATGACGGCACCGGTCTGACGCTGCGGGGCAAGGGCACGGGGTTGTCCGACTGCTCACCGCTGACCTGCCTCGCGGGAGATCGCAGCTACACCGCCGAGATCGAATTCGAGCTTGAAGGTGCGGCCCAGGGTGGGCTGGCTCTCTTCCATGACGCGCGCGGCTTCGTCGGCGTGGGCATCGGCGACGGCCAGATGCACACCTACAGCTATGGCCAGCGCCACGGCTGGATGCGGCAGGCCGTGCAAGGGCAGCATCACCGCCTGCGCGTGACGAACCGCCGCCACCTCCTGACCTTCGAGCACGCGATCGGCGACGGCCCCTGGACCTGCAACCCGTGGCTCACGGAGGTTTCAGCCCTGCACCAGACCGCCGCCGGCAGCCTTGCAAGCCTGCGGCCGGCGCTGTTCGCCGCCGGCGAGGGCGAGGTGCGCCTGCGCCGCTTCAGCTACAACTGCATCGGGCCCGAGCCCTGAGATCCCTCCCAAAGCCCGAGCGCGACGGAGACATTCGCGCCGAGCATTTCCGCAAGAGAAAAGGTTGATCCATGAAGTCCAAGTTATTGAAGACCCTGCGCCTGTTGTCGGCGCTGCCCGCGCTGGCTCACGCCCAGGGCTGCGGCAGCGGCATGGCTGACACCGGTGCGCCGCGCCTGCCTGACCTGATCAAGGCCCTCGTCGACGCTACAAAGTAAACGTCCCCACCGGCAACCACAGGGCCGGCATCGCAAAACGGGCATGGCGTGCTTCGGCGCGCCATGCCCATCTCCACATCTGACACCGCCATGTCCGCACATCTCCCGACCCGCCGCTCCTTCCTTCAGGCCGCCACCGCTGCCGCTGGCGCCACCGGCCTGCCCGCGGCGCAGGCTGCGCCCGCCC
>NZ_JBFUMO010000562.1:0-3732 GCF_054049355.1 Roseateles sp. P5_E11
CGGCAATCTGCTGTTCTTCTACCGGGACGGTGGTTCGGGCCGGGGCAACCTGGTGCTCAACCGCTACGACGTCGCCACGCAAAAGTGGACACGGCTGCACGGCAACCTGATCAGCGGGGAAGGCAAGCGCAACGCCTACTGGCAAGCCTTCCTCGACCACCGCGGCACACTGCATCTGTCCTGGGTCTGGCGCGAGTCGCCCGACGTCGCCAGCAACCACGATCTGGCCTATGCCCGCTCACGCGATGGCGGCCGCAGCTGGGAGACCTCGGACGGCCGGCCCTGCGCGCTGCCCATCACGCTGTCCAGCGCCGAGGTCGCCGCGCACATCCCGCAGAACAGCGAGTTGATCAACCAGACCTCGATGTCGGCCGACCAGGACGGCAACCCCTACATCGCCAGCTACTGGCGCCGCGCTGGCCGCACGGTGCCGCAATACCAGGTGGTCTACCGCCGCGGCGGTGCCTGGCGGGAACTGGAGCTGGACTTTCGGCGCACGCCGTTCTCGCTCAGCGGCGTGGGGACCAAGGCGATCCCCGTGTCACGCCCGCAAATCATGGTGGGCCTGGGAGGCGGTGAGCCCAAGGCGCTGCTGGTGTTTCGCGACGAGGAGCGGGGCAGCAAGGTATCGGTCGCCCGTATTGAGGATTTCAGCAGCGGGCGCTGGACCGTGCACGACCTGACGGCGGATTCCGCCGGCGCGTGGGAACCCAGCTTCGACACGGAGTTATGGCGCGAGCGAGGCGAATTGAACCTGTTCCTGCAAACCGTGCAGCAGGTGGACGGGGAGGGCACCGCTGACGTTCCGACCAGCAAGGTGCGAGTGCTGCAGTGGCGTCCGAAACCCTGAGCGACGGGAAAGCCTGTGCCCTAAAGCGCCACTCCGTAACTATATGTTTATTACCAGCTATACGAACTTTGGATGGGGCAAAGGCAAAACAGCATACGAATTGAATATTCAACGGTGCTAGCCTTTCGATATTACCTGTTCAGGTGTAATCCACTGCGAACGGTGTAATGATTGGTATCAATAAAGCGGCAGGCGAACGCATTTTGTTTCGCCTGCCAAACATACCCACCTCACGGAGACAACCATGCGGTCAAAGAATTTCGCAAAAACCGTCATTGCCGGTTTGATCAGCCAGTTTTGGCTGGCCTCCCCGCTGTATGCGCAAGAAGCGGCGAAGCAGGACCTCGAACGGGTCGTCGTCACTGGTATCCGGGCCTCGCTGGAATCGTCAGTCGCGACCAAGCGCATGCAGGACGGCGTCGTCGACGCGGTGTCCGCGGAAGACGCCGGTAAATTCCCCGACACGAATATCGCCGAATCGCTGCAGCGCGTCACTGGCGTGCAGATCCAGCGCAACAACGGCGAGGGCCGGTATATTTCCGTGCGCGGGCTGGGGCCGGAATTCAACAATGTGCTCGTCAACGGCCGAACCATGACCAGCGATACCGGCGGCCGTGAGTTCTCGTTCGACCTGCTGTCGCCCGATCTCATCTCGAAGGCGCTGGTTTACAAGACCGCCCAGCCCTTCCTTCCCGAGGGCGGCATCGGCTCCACGGTCGATATTCAAACGGCGCGGCCGCTGTTGGGCCGCAAGGGCCACAGCGCGGTGGTGAATCTGTCCGGGTCCTACGATTCGAACTCCAAGAAGAAGACGCCCAACGCGAGCGCGATGTACTCGTTCGCGAACGACGACCGCAGCTTCGGCGTCAGCGGTTCCCTGTCGTACACCGACCGTGCCTCGAAGCAGACCAAGGCCGTCAACGACGCGTGGAACTACAAGGACGTGACGCTGATCAACGGCGACCTGAATTCCAAGAACCTGACGATGGCCGAYGTGACGGTCAAGAAGCTCTACATCCCGCAGAGCTTCGGGTTCCAGGAGGAGAACGAGCGCCGCAAGCGCCTGGTGGCCGCAGGCACCGTCCAGTTCAACCCGAGCTCGGCGCTCAAGCTCACGGCCGATGCGCTGTACTCGCGGCTGGACCAGAAGAACGACGTGATCGCGGTCAGCGACTGGAACAACCCCACCCAGCTCGGCGTCAAGTTCAATTCGGACAACCAGATCACCAGCTTCCTGCGGCCGGGCTCGACCTTCTTCGCCAACAACCCGGAGATTGCCGGCCCGGGCAAGCTGCTCGGCGAGGCGAATTCCAATGACATGATCGTCAAGGCCGGCGACCGCTTGTCGACCACCAAGGCCTTCGGCGGCAATGCCAAGTGGGCGCTGGCGCCGGAGTGGAACCTGGAAGCCGACCTGTCCACGTCGCGCACGACCTCGGGGACGCCCGACATGTGGATCGTCGCCGGCATGGTGCCCAAGAACGGCGACACGCTGACCTTTGACGGTACGCCCACCATCCACTTCGGCGACAGCCTCTCCGACCCCGCCGCCGTGCGTGCCCACGCCGTCGCCTACGGCCAGATCCGCAACGGCGACGACCTGAAGGAAGGCCGCGTCAACCTGGGCTGGGATCATGAGATCGGCTACTTCAAGGGGCTGCAGTTCGGCCTCGCGGCCTCGCGCCGCAAGGTGGACCGTACCCAATGGAACAGCGATTCGTGGAACGCATTCAGCGGCTATCACGTGTCGCTGCCGGCCTCGCTGTTCACGGTGAGCAAGCTCGACAACATCCTGGGCGCGGAAGGCGCGATGCCGTCGACCTTCCTGAGGTTCGACCCCTACGCCTACATGGCCTACCTGAACCAGCCGTCGCTGATCGCGCAGTCCAACGATCCGGCGCTCTACGGCGACAAGACCAGGTACCCCAACGGCCCGATGGCCATCGACTACACCAGGCCGTCGATGTGGGCCGTCAAGGAGAAGGTGTCCAGTCTCTTTGTCGACAGCAAGTGGGAGGGCGACGGCTGGTCGGGCAATGTGGGCGCGCGGTATGTGCACGTGAACTCCACGTCGATCGGCATCAGCCGGGTGCTGCTGTCGGCCGTCAAGAGCCCCAACGACACGACCTACATCCTGAACTACGGCCCCGACAGCGTGAACTCGGTCGAGAACAGCTACAACAACCTGCTGCCCTCTGCCAACCTCAAACTCGACCTGACTCGCGACCTCGTGCTGCGCMTGGCGGCCTCCAAGACACTGACGCGCCCGACGCTGAACCAGATGGGCGTGAGCAACTGGTACGGTGGCCGTTTTGGGGACGTGCAGACCGGCGGCGGCAACCCCTATCTCAAGCCGATGCGCTCGACCAACCTGGACGCGTCGCTGGAGTGGTATCTGTCCAAGACCAACTACGTCAGCGCGGCGGTCTTCCAAAAGAAGGTCACCGACTTTCTCGAATCCCGGCTGATCGACATCCAATTGCCGCAGTTCCCCGAGATCGCGCACGACACCCGCATCCGCAACGGGCAACAAGGCAAGATCAAAGGGCTGGAGCTGGCCGGGCAATACGCCTTCGACGCCAACAACGGGCTGCTGCAGGGCTTCGGCGTGGCGGCCAACTTCACCTATGTGGACGCGAACGCCACGCGGGAAGGCGGCGTCGCCAGCTGTGGCTATCCGGGCCTGTCCAAGCAGTCGTACAACGGCTCGGTGTTCTATGAGGACAGCCGCTTCCAGGCGCGGCTGAGCTACAACTGGCGCAACCACTTCTCCGTCGACTGCGGCGGCGGCAGCACCTTGCCGCGCACCCGCGCGGCCTATGGGCAGGCCGATGCCAGCGTGCGCTACAACGTCACGCCGACGATTTCGCTGTATGCCGACG
>NZ_JBFUMO010000563.1:0-3725 GCF_054049355.1 Roseateles sp. P5_E11
GATCACCAGCCTGCTCGAGACACAGCCGGGGGAGATGTGGGTGGCGACCCTGGGGCAGGGTGTCGTGGCCGTCGACGTCGAGCGGCGCGACAGCCGGCGCATCCGCCACGTGCCGGCCTGGCCGGTCAGCCTGGCGGACAACGCGTTGCGCACCCTCTACCGCGACCGGTCCGGGCTGATCTGGGCTGCGTCGAACCGCGGCCTGAGTCGCCACGACCCCCGCCAGGGCGGGGTGCTGACCCGCCTGGGCGCCAGCGCCGAGGTTGGCGATGCACTCGACTCCCGTTTCATCAGCGCCGAGATCAGCTGGATCCTGCCGATGCCCGAGGGCCGCCTGTGGCTGGCCACGCACAAGAGCGGCATCGACATCCTCGACGCCACCGGTGCCCGCGCCGGTGCACTGCGGCCCGATGCGAGCCGGCCCGAGGCCGCGCTGCCGCCGGACATCGTGCTGGGCATGGCGCGCGTGGCGGATGGCAGCGTCTTCGTCGCCACCAAGCGCGGTCTTTATCGCTGCGATGCGAATGGGCGCCATTTGCGTCGCGTGAGCCTGGCGGGCCGCAACCCTGCCGCATCCACCTGGGCCCTGCTGGTCGATGGCGGCACGCTGTGGATAGGCGGCCAGTTCGACGGCCTGTGGCGGTTGGACATTGCCAGCGGCAGCGCCGCGCCCGTCACCCTCCCGGCACCGGGCTTGACCGACCAGCGCATCATGGTGCTGGCCCGCGGCGCGGCGGGTGAGCTGTGGGTCGGAACGCGCAACGGCCTCAACCGGGTCGATCCCCTGAGCGGTGGTGTCGTGCAATACCCGGCCGGCCCGACGCTGGCGCGCGGCCTGTCGGCCGGCTTCGTCACGGCGCTGATGCTGGATGCCGAAGGCCGGCTCTGGGTGGGCAGCTATGGCGGCGGCATCGATGTGCTGCCGGCGCCGGGCCAGGGTGAAGCCATCCTGCGCGTGGGCGTTGCCCAGGGCCTGCCGGACGGCACTGTCAACGCGCTGCTGCCGGACCTGCAGGGCCAGGTCTGGGCCAGCACCGACAACGGTCTGGCGCGTATCGACCCGGCCCGCATGACGGCGCGCGCGCTGCGCCGGGCCGAGGGCGTGGTCTTCCCGACCTACTGGACGGGCTCGGCAGCGCGTACCGAGCGCGGCGAGCTGCTGTTCGGCGGTGCCGGCGGCATGACCGTGGTGCTGCCCGAGAAGCTGCAGGCCTGGACCTACCGGCCCGACGTGCTGGTGGCGGACGTGCAGATCGGCGGGCGCTCTGTGGCGCTGCCCCCGGGTGGTACGGCGCTGCTGGACGTGCCGGCCGACGGCAACAGCCTGGCCGTGGAGTTCGCGTCCACCGACTTCTCGGCGCCGGAACRCAATCGCTATGCCTACAAGCTCGAAGGCTTCGATGCCAGCTGGATGGCGGCCGACGCGGCGCGCCGGGTGGCCGCCTATACCAACCTGCCACCGGGTGACTACCGGCTGCGCCTGCGCGCCTCCAACCGCGACGGCCAATGGGGCGAGCGCGAACTGGCCCTGGCGGTGACGGTGAGGCCTGCCTGGCACCAGACCTGGTGGTTCCGCGCTGCCCTGGTGTTTGCGCTATGCCTGCTCGTGCTCGCGGCGGTGGCCGGGCGCACGCGGCTGCTGCGCCACCGGCAGCTCGAGCTGGAGCACAAGGTGCGCGAGCGCACGGTCGAGTTGCGGGCGATGCACCACGCTTTGCAAGAGAAATCAGAGCAGCTTCAGTTGAGCAGCGTGACCGATCCGTTGACGGGCCTGCACAACCGCCGCTTCCTGAGTGACCACATCGAGCAGGACCTGGCAGCCAGCCTGCGCCGATCACAGGAGACGCTTGCCGCCGGGGGCCAGCCGCTGGATACGGACAACGTCTTCCTGCTGCTCGACATCGATGCCTTCAAGCGCATCAACGACCGGCACGGCCATGCCGCGGGCGACGCGGTGCTGGTGCAGTTCGGCGCCCGGCTGCGTTCGGTGATGCGCGAGTCCGATTACCTGGTGCGCTGGGGTGGCGAGGAATTCCTGGCCGTGGCGCGCGACACCGATCGCCTGCGCGCTGAGGAGCTGGCCGAGCGCATGCGCGCCGTCATCGCCGCCACGCCGTTTGAGCTCGACGACGGCGGCCGCCTCGATGTCAGCTGTTCCGTCGGCTTTGCCTGCGTGCCCTTCGAGCCGGAGCGGCCACAGGCACGCAGCTGGCAGCAGGTCGTCAACCTGGCCGACCTGGGGCTCTATGCCGCCAAGCGCGCCGGCCGCAATGCCTGGGTTGGCGTGCACACCGCCAAGGGGCGCGGCGCCACCGGTCAGCGCGTCGTGGGCGGGTTCGGCCTCAGCAGCAATCGCAGCCTGGATGACGTGGCTGCGGCGCTGGCCGAGCCAGGAACGGTCGAAGGCTAGACGGGGCGTTGTGCGCTCTTGGGTCTGAAAGCCTTGCAGACCTCGTCGCGGGTCTCGAGGTAGGGCCCGCCGATCAGGTCGATGCAATAGGGTACGGCGGCGAAGATGCCGCTGGCCTTCTCGTGGCCAGCCAGAGTTTCGGCGATGGCCTTGGGCTGGCCGGGCAGGTTGATGATCAGACTCTTGCCGCGGATGACGGCGACCTGGCGCGACAGGATGGCCGTGGGCACGAAATGCAGCGAGATCTGGCGCATCTGCTCGCCAAAGCCCGGCATCACGCGGTCAGCCACGGCCAGCGTCGCCTCGGGCGTGACGTCACGCGGTGCGGGGCCGGTGCCGCCGGTCGTCAGCACCAGGTCGCAGCGTTCGGTGTCGACCAGCTCGGTCAACGCCGCCGAGATGTCGGCCTGCTCGTCAGGAATCAGGCGGGACACGAACTCGATGGGGTTGTGCAGCGCGCCCGTCAGCCAGTCCTTGAGGGCAGGCAGGCCCTTGTCTTCGTAGACACCGGCTGATGCCCGGTCGCTGATGGACACGACACCGATGCGGACCTGCTCACTCATCTTCGGCCGCGGCTTCGGAAGCCTTGATGAACTGGAACAGCTCGCGGAAGGCGCGGCCGCTGCGTTTCTCCGGCTCGTTGGCCGCGTCCTTGCGCGCCGCGCGCACGAGGCTGCGCAGCTGCTGGATGTCGACGTCGGCGTGCTCGGCGAGGAACTCCTGCAGCGCGTCGTCGGTCGCCAGCAGGCGTTCGCGCCAGCGCTCGGACTGATGCAGCTTGAGGCTGTCCTGCGCATGGCCGAGCTTGAAAGCGGCCACCGCTTCCCGGATCGGCTCGGGATCGATCTTGCGCATCAGCTTGCCGATGTACTGGATCTGCCTGCGCTTGCCCTCGAAATTGGTGATCTTCTTGGCGTGGCGCAGCGCGTCGTAAAGGATCTCGGGCAGCGCCAGCGGCTCCCAACGGCTCTCGGGCAAGACGAGCAATTCTTCGCCGAGCTTCTGCAGCGCGGTCATGTCGCGCTTGAGCTGGCTCTTGCTGGGGCCGTCGAAGTCGTCGTCGTCTTCGAATTCAGGGTTGGGATCGTGCATCGCGGTGCGGGAGAGAGCGGAGTCTTATCATTGTCCCCCACCCCATTGACACCGGCGCCGGCATCGCCCGGCGCTTTGCTTTCATGCCCCAGCCTCAGAACGGTTTTGCCTACAGCCCCGAGCAGTTCCAGCAATGGATCGAGGATGCGCTCGGCGAAGCGAAAAAGATCGGCGCGACCGATGCCGGTGCAGAAGTGTCTGAGGGCTGCGGCCTGTCGGTATC
>NZ_JBFUMO010000564.1:0-3721 GCF_054049355.1 Roseateles sp. P5_E11
GGGCCTGCTTGATGCCATCCAGGCCATCACCGACGACCCTGTCACCCGCCAGACGCTGACTGACGAATTGACTCGCGCGCTGGCCCAGGAGATGCGCGCCTGCTATGCCGATATTGCCGAGCTGCTGCGCTCGCGCGGCCTGCGACCCCAGGACTTGCGCGTGCGGGCGACGCCGGATGGCGCCGCCTCGCGCCTCGGCGGCCTGGGCGCAGCCACCCAACCCGGCGATCTCGATTCGGGCCATGGCGGCATGTCCAGCCGCGGCGGCTACGGCGGCTCGGCGCATGGTGGCCTGAGCAGCCAGGGAGGCCCCGGCGGCGGCCGCAACAGCGGCTTCGGTGGGGCCGGCGGCGGCTTTGGCAGCCGCGGCGGCGGAGGCAGCGGCGGCATTGGCCGGGTCGACCCCCAGATGATGGACCTGCTGCGCCGCCTGGCGCAGACGCCCGGCGCCTACGAGCCGGCCTATGACAGCCACGGCAACTCCAGCCGCATGGGCCTTGACACCCTCAGCGGTGAGCCCAGCGCCTGGGGGCAGATGCCGCTGCCGCCCAACCTGATCAACCAGCATCGCGACGAACTGCGTCAGATGGCCACGGGCCGGCTGGACCACATGGTCATCGACGTCGTCGCCGGCCTGTTCGACCAGATCCTGTCCGACCCCAAGGTGCCGCCGCAGATGGCGCGCCTGCTGGCCCGCCTGCAGCTGCCCGTGCTGCGCGTGGCCCTGGGCGACGAAACCTTCTTCTCCTCGCGCCGCCACCCGGTGCGCGTGTTCGTCAATCGCATGGCGTCCCTCGCCTGTGCCTTTGAGGACTTCAGCGACGATCCCGGCYGCTCCTTCCTGGCCCATGTGCGCGACCTCGTGCAGGACGTCGCCCAGGGCGATTTCGACCGCATGGACGTCTACACGTCCAAGTTGGACGCCCTGGAAGCCTTCATCACCGAGCAGACCCGCAGCACGCTGAAGGCTGCCGGCGACGCCGCTGCCGTCGTCGAGCGCCGCGAGACCGACCTGCGCCTGCAGCAGCGCTACGCCCTGCAACTGCAGCAGCAGCTCGCCCGTGTGCCAATGCAGGACTTCCTGCGCACCTTCCTGGCTCAAGTCTGGTCCCAGGCCATCGTGCTGGCTTCGCGCGAGGGCGCGCCGGAGCGGGCCCTGCGCCTGCGCACGCTCGGCCGCACCCTGGTCATGAGCGTGCAGCCCAAGGGCGGCACGGCCGCGCGCGCCGATTTCCTGCGCGAGCTGCCCAATCTGATGCGCACCCTCAACGAGGGCATGGACCTGATCCGCTGGCCAGACGGCCCGCGCAAGGACTTCTTCGGCGTGCTGCTGCCCGCGCATGCCGAATCGCTGAAGGGCCAGGCCGCCAGCGCCCTGGACACCAACCTGCTGATCAAGCAGCTCGACCAGATCTTCGGCGTCGCGCCACCAGCCGAGGCCGACCTCGCCAGGCCCATGGCCGGCGAGACGGCGCCCGGCGATCTCGACGCCAGCCAGCGCCTGACGCCGGCCGAGGCCAAGAGCCTGGGCCTCGTCGAGGAAGCCAGCGTCGACTGGAACGGCGAGCTGGACCTCGACCTGTCAGGCAACGACGCCGCGGCCGCGGCCGAACCGCTGCAGGCCGTGGACATCTCCATCGACGGCCTGCCCGCCGCCGAGGGCGCACCCGAGGCCAGCAGCGGCGCCCTGCTGGTGGACAACATGCAGCTCGGCTTCGCCTATCAGATGCACACCGGCAACGAATGGCAGAAGGTGCGCCTGGCCCATGTCAGCGCCGGGCGCAGCTTCTTCATCTTCACGCACGGCAACCGCCACCAGGAGACGGTGACGATGACGGCCCGCATGCTGAGGAAGCTCTGCGAGGCCGACCGCATGCGCGCCTATGAACACGGTCTGCTGCTGGAGCGCGCGACGGCTCGTGCCCGGGCGCAACTGGCGGCGCTCGGCGGCCGCTAGCCGCCGATCAGCCGTCGCGCCATCGCGAGTGCCGCGCCCAGGCTGGCCGGGTCGGCCAGGCCCCGCCCCGCGATGTCGAAAGCCGTGCCGTGGTCGGGGCTGGTGCGCACGAAGGGCAGGCCCAGCGTCACGTTGACGCCCTGCTCCACCCCGAGGTATTTGACCGGGATCAAGCCATGGTCGTGCACCATGGCGACGACGACGTCGAACTCGCCGCGCCGGGCGCGCATGAAGATGGTGTCGGGCGCATAGGGGCCGCTGGCGTCCATGCCCGCGGCACGCGCGTCGGCGATGGCCGGCGCGATATGCAGGATCTCTTCATCACCGAACAAGCCGCCTTCGCCGGCATGCGGGTTCAGCCCGGCCACGGCAATGCGCGGCGCGGCGATGCCCATGCGCTGCAGCGCCGCCTGCGTGATGCGCAGCGTCTCTCCCACGGCCTCACGGGTCACGCGGGAGATGGCCTCACGCAGCGAGCAGTGGATGGTGACGAGCACCGTGCGCAGCTCCTCGTTGGCCAGCATCATGCGCACCGGAACGCCCCCCGCCAGGGCCTGCAGCATTTCCGTATGGCCCGGGTAGGGCGAGCCGGCCGCATGCAGGGCTTCCTTGTGGATGGGCGCCGTGATGAGGGCGCGCGCATGGCCGGCCTGGATCAGGCCGACGGCGGCCTCGATGCACAGGGCTGCGGCCGCGCCGGCACGGGCATCGACCTGGCCCAAGGGGGCATCGATCAAGCCTGCGGGCAGGCCAGCGGGCTGCCAGACTGGCAGGCAGCGCGGCGGTACGCGGCCTAACTCATCGGCCGCATGCAATTCGGCGACCGCCAGGCCACCGCCGGCAGCAGCGACCGCGCGCCTCATGACGGCAACGTCGCCGACCACCAGGGCATCCCGCGGCATCTCGTGCCGCCACAACTTGGCGATGATCTCGGGGCCGATGCCACAGGCATCACCCATGCTGAGGACCAGGGGCTGGCCTAGGGAGTTTTCCGGGGTCATGCCGCATTCTTTCATCACCCCGGCAGCGCGCTGGCAGACTGCCCACCGGCTCATCACGCCGTGGAGACTTTCTTGCGCAAGACCCTTGTTGCCGCCCTGATCGCCGGTCTGCATCTGACCGCCCCCGCCGCCACCCAGCCGGCACCCAAGGCCAATGCAGCCGCTACCGACGCTGCCGCCAAAGCCCATCAGGCCCTGCTGGCCCTGTTCGACGAAGCCTGGGAGTCCGAGGCCCATGCGGCGCCGGAATGGGCCACGCTGCGCGGTGACCTGCGCTTYAACGACAAGCTGAGCGACCGTTCCGCGGCCGGCCTGGCCGCCCGCGACGCTTTTGCCCGCGACATGCTGGCCCGCGCCCGCGCCATGGACGCCGGCCTGCTGGGCGACACCGACCGCGTCTCCCTGGCGCTCTTCATCAACCGCTACCAGCAGGAGGTGGCCATGCAAGGCTTCGCCGGCTGGCGCACCTTGACGCTGGGCACCCTGTACGGCGCGCAATCGGCCCTGGCCGGCTTCGCCCGCAATGTGCCGGTCAACAACGAGACCCAGGTCAAGCAGTGGCTGACGCGCCTGGCCGCCTACCCGGCGCGGGTTGACCAGGAAATCGCCATCCTGCGCCAGGGCCTGACCCTGGGTTGGGTCACCTCCAAGCCGGTGCTGGCGCGTGCCATTGCCCAGGTGGAAGGGCAGCTGACCGAGGACGTCACCAAGAGCCCGGTCTACGAGCCCTTCACGCGCATGACGGTGGACGCCAGCGTCAAGG
>NZ_JBFUMO010000565.1:0-3714 GCF_054049355.1 Roseateles sp. P5_E11
GATCTGAATATTCAGCCGGATTCAAGAGTGCGCGGCAAACGAATCGGGCGGTGATGAGCAATGCCGCCTGCCGACATGGGCAGATTTCGGATGCCCGTTGGGTGCTGTTGCCGTATTGAATTGGTGGCGCCAATTCAGGCCCACTCAAAACAAATCAATTTGCGGAGCCAGGGGCGCCGCAGGCAGTTCCCAACTCGCGACTTCGCTGTAGCGGTAGCCCGCCCCGTCACCCTCGCTGCGGACAAGCAGCACGCGATCGATGGTCCAGTCGATGGGTTCTATCGCGATGGGCGCATCGGCGATTGCGGCGAGATAGCTGAGGGTGATGTGCGGCGCGTCTTGCGCCGACGCGCTGAGCCCTTGCTTTGCGAGCGCGGCGTTGATGGCACGTAGCAGATCGACGAATCCGGCCGGCATCCCTCTCGGCTTCAATGCGGAATAGCCTTCGTTGCTGACAATCCAGCTGAGCGTCATGGTGACAGCGTGCGCCGCGATCAAGCCACCCGCCCGCAGCAGGAGTTGCTCCACCTCCGGCATCTCGTCCGGCCAATAGCGACCCGACAGTGACTGATGCCAGTTGGCGCGCGCAACCAGCAAGGTGCGCAACCGCTGGTCCAAATGGAGTCCCTGAATTGCCGTTTCGATGCAGTCTCCTGCGTCAGCCGATGGGCAGGCCATGAACAGGTAGCGCGGCCGGCTCATCGGGTCCCCCGCCTCTCATCAAGACGATTTGTAATCGGTGGCGTCCGCTCAGTCACCTTAGTCCCTCACGCGCGACCGCCGCCCAGCGACTGCCGCACGAAGCGAACCAACGCACGTGCGGTTTCCGAGCCGCTAGGCAGCGGCAGGGTCAACGCTTGCACAGTGTCAATACCGGCCAGCATGCGCCATCCGGGCAGCACGTCGACCAGCGCAGCTGCCGTCAACGAGCCCAAGCTCGGCGTCCCGGCCGCAGCGTCGTCCTCATCCTGCAGCGCCCGCAGCGGCTCCACGCAGAAATCCGGTGCGATGACCAATCCGGCGCCGTGGCGCGCCAGAGCAACAAGCCCGTCCAGGTCGCTGCCCCAGGCCACCGCCTGTAGCGACACGCTCTGCCGTCGTCCATCGTCGTGCTGCCACTCGGTGACGACGGGCTCCTCTCCCTGGCCCAGCAGCAGCAGGGGTGCGTTGGCGAGATCCTGGGGCTCTTGCGCAGATGTGTGTCGGCCGCGACCGTAGACGCGGACCACAAACGGCAGCACCGGCTGGGCGACCCATTGCTCGGGTGGCTTGCTGGTGACGCGGAACGCGATGTCCAGCCCTTCGCGCATCAAGTCCACGCGGCGATCCGTGAAGAAGAGTTCGTAGCGCACGGCCGGGTGCAGCAGTTGGAAGCGCGCGAGCAAAGGCGCGAGCACATGCCGGCCAAAACCGGCGGTGGCGCTGATGCGGATCGTGCCGTCAAGCTGGTCACGCGCGTGCCGCAGGGCCAGGCGGGCGCTCTCTGCCGCATCACGAACGGCGCGGGCACGGGCGTGGAGGCGCCGGCCGGCCTCCGTCAGGCCCAGGCTGCGCGTGCTGCGAGCGAACAACGCCAGGCCGACTGCGTTCTCGATAGCCGCAATGCGGCGGCTGATCGCCGCGCGTGTCAGCCCGAGGTCCCGCGCCGCCTGGGCAAAGCTGCCGGCCTGGGCAATGCGTGCGAAAAGCTCCAGCGCATTCGCGTCCAAAGCCTCTTCGGCAGCGGTCTGGCGGCGTCGGCCGACGCCAGGCGGGACGGGGTTCTTTGTCGACATTTTGTTGACGATCTGGGGCTTGTAGACGATCTACTGCTTGAAAAGTTGCCAATCTAGACTGCCTCCACCGCCGCCACAAGCGCGCTGACCCGAGGTTCCGATGAACAGCCTTCCCTTGACCCCTGCCGATGCGCTGCCGCTGCCCATTCCGGCGACAAGTGCACTGGACCTGGACGACACCCACGCCCGCGACCTGCAGGTGCGTGTCGGTCCGACGCCGCTGCGTTGCAGCGATGGCCGCCTGCTTGCGGCGCAGTGGTTTGAGCCCCCGCATGCCGTCGGCGTGCGCGCGGTGGCCGTGATAGGGGCCGCAACGGCGGTGCCGGCCAGCTATTACCGCCACTTCGCGGAGTGGTTGGCCAGGCGCGGCTATGCCGTGTTGAGCTTCGACTATCGAGGCATCGCTGCCTCGCGCGAGGCCCTGCAGCCCGGCGAGGACGTGCGCCTGCGGGATTGGGCTCGGGTGGACATGGGCGCAGCCTTGCACGCGGCAGACAAGCGTCGGCGCGAGGAGGCTGCGGCCCAGCGCCGCGAACTCGGCCTGCTGTGGGTCGGGCATTCGCTGGGCGGCAACTCGGTCGGCCTCGTGCCCGGCTTCGAGGACAAGGTGGATGCGCTGCTTGGCGTTGCGGCCCAGGTGGCCTACCTGGGGCATTGGTCGGGCTTCGCGCGCCTGCAGGCCTGGCTGTTCTTCCATCTGATGCTGCCGGTCGCAGTGAGGCTGTTCGGCCATGCGCCCGGCCGCATGCTCGGCCCGCGCGCCGAGAAGCTGCCTGCTGCCGCGGCGCTCGAATGGGCCGCGTGGGGGCGAAAGCCCGGCTTCCTGTTCGGCGACGAAAGCCTGGCGCGCGAGCGGAGCTACCACCGGTTTACCGGCCCGGCGCATCTGTGGAGCGTCACCGACGACCATCTTTTCGGTCCGGCCGCCGCCGTCGACGCGCTGGCCGGCCATTTCAGCGCCGCGCGCGTGCAGCGCCATGCCGTCGCTCCGGCCGATCTGGGCGTCAGCAAGATCGAGCATTTCGGCCCCTTCCGACGTGACCTGGGTGCCAAGCTTTGGCCGCGCCTGCTCGAGCCCATCGAAGCCGCGACACCTCGGCTTGCAGCACGCTTGCACTCGGCGTAAGCACCGCTGCGGTGCACGCTTGGGCGCGGCTAAGGTCGCGTCATGATTGACGACCGCTTTCTTGCCGACAACACCGCCGTGCTGCGCGCGCCGGTGCGGTTCTATTTCGACTTCTCCTCGCCCTATTCCTACATCGCCGCGGAGTGGGTCGAGGCCGTCGCCGCCCGGCATGGCCGGCGCGTGCAATGGCATGCCATCCTGCTCGGCGTGACCTTCCAGGCTGCAGAGCTGAGATCGCCCGTGGCTCACCCGATCAAGCGCGACTACACGCTGCGCGACTTCGAGCGCTCGGCCCATTTCGCCGGACTGCCCTACCGTCAGCCCGATGCCTTTCCGATCGCGACGCAGAACGCGGCGCGCGTGTTCTGGTGGCTGAGTGATCAGGACCCGGCCCGCGCCGTCGCCTGGGCGCACGCCGGGCTGCGCGCCTATTTCACGCGCGGTGTCTTGCTCGGTGATGTTGAGGCACTGAAGGGGCTGCTGGCCGATTCCGGCATTGATGCCGACGCGGCCGAGGCCGCCTGGAGCGACCCGGTCTGGAAGAACCGCCTCAAAGCCGAGAACGACGCCGCCATTGCCGCTGGCGTGTTTGGCGCGCCTCATTTCATCGTCGACGGCGAGCCCTTCTGGGGCAACGACCGCCAGGCCCAGATCGAGCGCTGGCTAGCGAGTGGCCCGTTCAAGGGACTGGCCTGAGGATGTTCACGCTCGCGTCATGACATACGGGCAGCATGCCCGCCATGCCGACGACGCAAGACTCCGCTGCCGCCGACACGCCCACGCWGTCGGTGCGAACCGTCTGGATCTCTGACC
>NZ_JBFUMO010000566.1:0-3714 GCF_054049355.1 Roseateles sp. P5_E11
CCCATTGCCCGGCGGAGCCCGTCGGCCTCGCCGGGCGTGAAGCCGGCGCAGAGGATGGCCAACTGCATGCACTGCTCTTGGAACAACGGCACGCCCAGCGTGCGGCCCAGGGCCTGCTCGATCTCCGGGCTGGGGTAGGTCACCGGCACGCGCCCCTGCCGGCGGTCGAGGTAGGGGTGCACAGAGCCGCCCTGAATCGGGCCAGGTCGCACGATGGCCACCTCCACGACCAGGTCATAGAAGCAGCGCGGCTGCATGCGCGGGAGCATGGACATCTGCGCGCGGCTTTCAATCTGGAAGACGCCCACCGTGTCGGCCCGGCAGATCATGTCGTAGGTGGCGGGGTCCTCCGGTGGGATGTCCTGCATCTCGAAAACCTGCCCCTGGCGCATGCCGATGAGGTCGAGGGCCTTGCGCAGGGCGGTCAGCATCCCGAGGGCCAGCACGTCCACCTTAAGCAGGCCCATCAAGTCCAGGTCGTCCTTGTCCCACTGGATGACCGTGCGGTCGGGCATGGCCGCGTTCTCGATGGGCACGATTCGGCACAGCCGGTCGGCGGTCAGGACGAAGCCGCCGCTGTGCTGGCTGAGGTGCCGGGGGAAGCCCTGGAGCTGCTCGGTCAGCGTGCGCAGTTGCCGGACCAGCAGGCTGTCCTTGTCCAGGCCGGCTTCGGCGATGACCTCGTCGCCGATTGCCAGGTCGAAAGAGCTGGTGCCCTTGGCCAGTACGTCCAACGTGGCCTCGTCGAGGCCCAGGGCTTTGCCCACGTCGCGCAGGGCGCCGCGCGGCCGGTAGCTGGAGACGGCCGCGGTCAGCGCGGCGCGGTCACGCCCGTACCGTCCGTACAGGTACTGGATGACTTCCTCGCGCCGCTCGTGCTCGAAGTCCACGTCGATGTCTGGGGGCTCGCCGCGCTCCTTGCTGATGAAGCGCTCGAAGAGCATTGACGAGCGCAGCGGGTCCACCTCGGTAACGCCCGCGCAGTAGCAGACCACGCTGTTAGCGGCAGAGCCGCGGCCTTGGCACAGGATGCCCTTGGACCTGGCGAAGGCCACGATGTCGTAGACGGTCAAGAAGTAGTGCTCGTAGTGCAGCTCCTCGATCAGGGCCAGTTCGTGCTCGATCTGTACCTGGGCCTCGGCCGGCACGCCCTTCTTCCAGCGCCTCCCTGCGCCCTCGTAGAYGACCTGGCGCAGGTAGCTGGTGGGGGTGTGTCCTCGCGGAACGACTTCGCTGGGGTACTGGTATTTCAGCTCGTCGAGCGAGAACTCGCACCTGTCGGCCACGCGCAGGGTCTCCATCATCAGCTCCGGCGGGCAGCGCTCGGCGATGCGCCGCCGGGTACGCAGGCGCTGCTCCGCGTTCTGACGCAGCTTCAGACCGCATTCCGCGATGGGCATGCCCAGGCGCGTCGCGGTCATCATGTCCTGGAGGGGTTTGCGGGACCGCACATGCATCAGCACGTCGCCCACCGCGACGATGGGCACGGCCGTCAATTCGCTGCACTGGCGCAGCTTGTGGAGCTGGACTTCGTCGTCGATGCGGCGCAGTTGCTCCCAGCCCAGCCAGCAGCAGCCGGTCCAGTGGGTCAGCAGCCAGCGGGCGATGACCTCCATCTGCTCCTGCGCGCAGCGCCGGTCGGGCACGGCGATGACCACGCAGTCGGCGAGGGTCTTGCTGTCGATCTCGGCCAGGTCCAGGTGATACGTTCCCTTCTCGGACCGGCGGCGCAGGTGGGTGATGAACTCGGACAGGTTGCCGTACCCGTTGCGGTTGGTGGCTAGCACTACGAAGCTGAACGGGGTGTCCGACCGCACCTCGAACTGCGACCCCACCAGCAGCTTGATGCCGGCCTCCTTGGCCGCCACATGGGCCCTGACGATGCCCGCCAGGCTGCACTCGTCGGCGATGGCGATGGCGCTGTAGCCCAGCGCCTTGGCCTTCTCGACCAGCTCCTCGGGCTTGCTGGCCCCGCGCAGGAAAGAGAAGTTCGACAGGCACCGCAGCTCGGCGTAGGGCGGGATCATGGCGGTCTCGTCAGCCGAAGACGCCGTGCAGGAACCAGCAGATGGCGTCGCCCTGCTTGGACTGGAAGATCCACAGCAAGCCGGCGTGCTCGGACTCGGCCAGCCAGTAGTCGCGCACGACGTTTCGGCCTTCACCGACGGCTTCATCGCGGTCCCACCAGCCGCCCTCGATGCACTGGGGGCCGGCGAGGAGCTGCAGCTCGCCCTGATAGACGGGGCGCTCGTTCCTCACGGCCAACTTCAGCGGCTCGCGAAGGACCCAGGTAGGCTGGGGTAGCTCTGTGCTGGGCTTGGAGCGGCGCGCTAGCGGCACGCTAGCAGGCTGCCAGCGCGCCATCCATTCCTGCCGGTGGTCCGCTAGCGTGACGCACCGCTTCGCAGCCTGCGGGCCGAGCCGCGCGGCCATGCGCTCCAGCACCAGGTCCAGAGACTCCTCGTCCTCCACGGCGTCCGGCAGCAGCGACCCATTGGTGCCGGCCTGGTCGTGGACCTCGTCGGCGGTCAGCTCCAGGTCGCCTGCCGGCGCCAGCAACGTGACCTTGGCCAGGTGCTCGGCCAGAAGGCGGCACAGGTGCTCGACGTTGCGGCTCGGGCTCGCCGTCCCCACGGTCAACTGCCCGCTGTCGCCCGCGTCTCGGTGCCGCATGGCGTCGTGCCACCAGCGCAGCGTGAAGGCGGTAGTGCCTGAGTGCCTGGCCGCCAGCCAGCCGCACATCTGAACCATCAGCCGCCGCGCGCCCTGCAGCAGGGCTGGGGCTTGCTCGACGCGGAAGGGCAGCTCTAGGCGGGCTTTGAAGCCGTCGGGCAGCACCTCCCACTCATGCGCCTCGGGAGCGTGGCCGTAGGCCTGATCCAGGGCTTGCAGAAGGCGCTTGTCGAAGCGCCGCCCGATGCCAGCCCGCGGCAGCCGGCGGACGTCACCCAGCAGCCGGCAGCCGGCCTGCGCCAGCGTGGTCTCGTGCTGCCTGACCGCGGTGAGGCAGCCCATCGGTAGGGCATCGAGCATGTCGGGCAAGGATCGCTTGAACCCGTTCTCGATGCCGCAGCGCGCCAGGGCATGGGCCGCCAGGCTCGTGCTGGCCCAGGCAACCTTCTGCGCGCCCAGCTCGCCAGCCTCCCCGACAACGCGGTCACGCAGCGCACGCCTACCGCCGAACAGCCGCGTGCTGGCCTCCACCTCCATCAAGACGGCATCTTCGGAGACGGTGACTCTGGGCGTGAACTGCAGCGCCCAGACGGCAACGGCACGAAGGGCGTCAAGGCTGGGGGGCTGTGAAGACTTGGGATCGCTCGCGCACGGGGGCAGCAGGATGGCTGACCACAACATGGCTCGGTCTCACGCGGAGGCGGCTGTAATGCCGCAGCCGCGGGGTCATGATGGTGTGGGTGCCGCCGGGCATCGACAGCAGGTGCAGCCGCTCCTCCAGCGGCGGTCCCTTGCGCTTCAGTACGTCGACGGCGATTTGCCAGTCGGCCTCGTAGCGGGCCAGCAGCCGCAGCGGGGCGGCCGACGAGTCGCGGATGGCGGCTTCGGGGCGGCACAGGAATACAGGGCCTCTGCACTGGCTTGCCAGCACTTGCAGCCGCCTAACCTGCTCAGCGCGCACCAGCGGCAGCCAAGCCACGATGGCGCCGCACTTCTTCGATTTGACGAGCTGCTCGGTGGACCAAAGTCGATCCCGCGGGG
>NZ_JBFUMO010000567.1:0-3710 GCF_054049355.1 Roseateles sp. P5_E11
GTCATGGTCGAGCCTGCGTAATCAATGTGAAACCGAAAGATTCTAGGGCCTAGATCCCCGTCAACCTTCGCACTTGCTGCACTGCGGCATTGTCAGATTCAGTTCAACTCATTGAGGTAGTGGTCTGCTTCGGTGTGGTAAAGCCCGCGACGCAATTCGACCGGTCGGTCGCCATAGGTGAACGCCACGCGCTCGACACTGAGCAGGGGTGCGCCGTCGGCAACACCCAGCAGTTCGGCGGCCTCGGCGGTGGCCGCCACTGCACGCAGCTTCTCCTCGGCGCGCACCATGTGCACCTGGAAGCGCTCCTCGAACAGCGCGTACAACGTGCCGGGGTAGGCGTTGATGACTTCGCTGCTGAGCCCGCGGAAGTGCCGTTCCGGCAGCCAGAGGTCGTCGAGCACGACAGCGCGGCCGCGCCGCAACAGCAGCCGCCTGACCTCGAGGACGGGCTCGGACGTGCGCAGATGCAGGGCCCGCGCCGTCTCGGCTGTCGCCCGCGCCCGCCGGCAATGCAGCAGCTCGCGCGTGAGGCCGGTGGTGCCATCGTCGGCCACCAGGCGCAGGAAGCGGTAGGCGTCGCGCGGCGCGGTATGCGTCGACACAAAGGTGCCGGCGCCCTGGCGGCGCTCGACGACATGGGCCGCTGCCAGTTCGTCCATCGCCTTTCTGACGGTGCCCGAACTGGCATGGAAGCGCTCGGCCAGCGCGGCCTCGCTGGGCAGGGCGTCGCCCGGCCGCCACTCGCCCGCTGCCAGCGCCGCAACGATCAACTGGCGGATTTGCTCGTACAGGGGGGCGGGCGGCCTTGGCTTCATTGGGGGCATGCGCGCATTGCAGCACAGGGTATGCCCGTACACTTCCCCGCCTTCAGGCGATGCGCGYGGCGCCGCCTAGACACCAGCTTCATCAACTGTCCCCGGAGATCTCCATGAGCAAGAAACCCGTTCGCGTCGCCGTCACCGGCGCAGCTGGCCAGATTGGCTACGCCCTGCTGTTCCGCATCGCCTCCGGCGAAATGCTGGGCAAGGACCAGCCCGTCATCCTGCAGCTGCTGGAGATTCCCGACGAGAAGGCTCAGAACGCGCTGAAGGGCGTGATCATGGAACTCGAAGACTGCGCCTTCCCGCTGCTGGCCGGCATCGAGGCCCACAGCGACCCGATGACCGCCTTCAAGGACACCGACTACGCCCTGCTCGTCGGCGCCCGCCCGCGCGGCCCCGGCATGGAACGCGCCGACCTGCTGGCCGCGAACGCCCAGATCTTCACGGTGCAGGGCAAGGCCCTGAACGCCGTCGCCTCGCGCAACGTGCGCGTGCTGGTGGTCGGCAACCCCGCCAACACCAATGCCTACATCGCCATGAAGTCGGCCCCGGACCTGCCGGCCAAGAACTTCACCGCCATGCTGCGCCTGGACCACAACCGCGCTGCCTCGCAAATCGCCTCCAAGACCGGCAAGCCGGTCGGCTCGATCGAGAAGCTGGCCGTCTGGGGCAACCACTCGCCCACGATGTACGCCGACTACCGCAACGCCACCATCGACGGCCAGTCGGTCAAGGCGCTGATCAACGACGAAGACTGGAACCGCAACACCTTCCTGCCGACCGTCGGCAAGCGCGGCGCGGCCATCATTGCCGCTCGCGGCCTGTCGTCGGCCGCCTCGGCTGCCAATGCCGCCATCGACCACATGCGCGACTGGGCGCTGGGCACCAACGGCAAGTGGGTGACGATGGGCATCCCCTCGGGCGGCGAATACGGCATCCCCAAGGAAGTCATGTTCGGCTACCCCGTCACCTGCGAAGGCGGCGAGTACAAGATCGTGCAGGGCATCAGCATCGACGAGTTCTCGCAGGAGTGCATCAACAAGACGCTGAAGGAACTGACGGACGAGCAGGACGGCGTCAAGCACCTGCTCTGAGGCGGCATCGACGGCGGGCTCGCCCGTCAGCCAGCTGCGAGACACCCTTGCGAGGGTGTCTTTTTTTTGCTTTCGCTCGCTGCGACAGCCCCGCGCCGCCCAAAAAGCGCGGCCGGGTCAGCCGGATCGATTGACAAAGCGCAAGTCGGCCCCCGGCCCGGGCGCGCAGGATCTGCCCTGCCCCGGATTCACCCAGGAGCCGCCATGAAGATCGTTCTTGCAGTCGACGGCAGCGCGTACACCAAGCGAATGCTCAGCTACCTCGCCGCCCACGACGAACTCGTGGGCAAACACCACGAATTCGTCGCCCTGAATGTGACGGCCCAGGTGCCGCCGCATGCGGCCCGCTTCCTGCCGCACGACACCTTGCAGACGTACTACGCCGACGAAGGCGAGAAGGTGCTCAAGCCGGTGCGCGAGTTCGCTGCCATGCAGGGCTGGAGCCTGCGTGAGCACCACGCGGTCGGCCATCCCGCCGAGGTATTGGCCGAGATCGTCAATGAAGAGGCTCCGGACCTGCTGGTCATGGGCTCGCATGGTCACGGGGCTTTCGCCGGTGCCGTGCTGGGCTCGGTGTCCGCGCGCCTGCTGGCCCATACCAAGGCGCCCGTGCTGCTGGTTCGCTAGTCAGCGAAGGTGCCGCCGGCGTCCTACTGCCGGTCACGGCCTGACAGCAGCACAGAGCGGCCGCAATGCCGCCCAGCATGCTCAGTGCGAAAGCAGCACCGGCACGGGCGAACTGGCCATCAACGTGCGCGTCACGCCGCCGAGCACAGCCTCGCGCAGGCGCGAATGGCCGTAGCCACCGGCGACGATCAGCTGGGCACCCATGTCCGCCGCGTGCGACAACAGCGCTTCGCCCGCCGCCACCTTGATGGGCACATAGCTGACCTTCACCTTCAGCCCATGACGCGCAAGCCAGAGCCCGATGTCGGCGCCCGGCATCTGGCCGTGATTGCGCCCCACGTCTTCAGGCGTCTCGAACACGGCCACCTCGACACTCGCCGCCTGCCTCAGCAGAGGAAGCGCATCACGCATGGCCCGTGCGGCTTCGCGGCTGCCGTCCCACCCGACCAGCACCCGTGACGCGGCCGGCACCTCGCACTCGCCCGCGAACGGCAGCACCAGCAGCGGCCGGCCCGAGCGCAGCAGCATTTCCTGCGCCATCTGCGCCGACTGGCCGTTGCACGCGTCGTCGGGATTCAGCTGGGAGACCACGGCCAGGTCGCAGTAGCGCGCTGCAAGCGTCATCACTTCACCTGCATAGCCCATCTCGACGCGGCCTTCATAGGAGGTCACACCCAGGAGCGAGACCCGTTCCTGGAAGCGGCGCGCGCAGTCGAGTGCCCGGCTGCGCAGTTCATTCATCGCCGCCTGCTGATAGGCGGCAAGCCCCCCGCCTCCGGCGCCTTCGGGCGGCAGGGCGTACCACCCGGCCGGCGCAAGGCCGATGAGATGAGCCTCGTACCGCAGGGCCAGCGCCGCGGCAGCGTCCACGCGGCCCTGGACGTTCACTCCACTGTCGAGGTGAACGAGGATGCTCTTGATTCCCATGCTGTTTCTCCATTGACGCCGTGGCGCCGTTGCGTGCGCCAGATGTTTCTCGACGGCGACGGTGGCGTGGTTGACCCCGGTCAATGAAAGCAGGGGTTTCTCGCTGCCGCCGGGTCGGGCTTCCGTTCTTCAGTCGGTGACGCCCTGGAAGCTGAGCCTATTGATCCCGCGCAACGCGGCGCAAGCTCCACCTCGCTAGCCTTGGGTGATGAATACCCATGCGCGACGCGTTCTCCTC
>NZ_JBFUMO010000568.1:0-3697 GCF_054049355.1 Roseateles sp. P5_E11
GAGTTGGTAACGGGTATGGCGGGCGCGGTCACTGCCTGAGAGGCGGCGGGTGGCGGAGCACTCGGCTTGGGCGGYGGTGGCGGCACCGACCGGCCTGGCGGTTTGGGCGCGCTGCTGGCGCTTGGCACCTGTCCTTCCTGAAACCGGCCGATCCGGCTGCGTGACCGGGCCTTCTTCTGCGCGAACTCGTCGCGGATCAGCTCCGCAATCCGTTCCTTGGCCTCCAGCCAGCCCGAGGAGCCGTACTGGGACATCTCACGCGCCGCAAACCGCTTGCACACTTTGTGCTGCCAGGCCGTAAGGCCGTTGGCGTACGCCTGGTTCAATGCCAGCGCGGTGAACATCCGCGTCTTGTCCGGCGAGAAGACCACGAGCGACCCGATGTCGCCGTCGTTGACGCTGATCTCAACCTCCAGTCGATCGCCGAGCTGCATCCGCAGCTTGGCCAGTTCCGGCGAGTTGTAGAACAGGCCTTCGAACTCGATGCCCTTGTGGGTCAGTGTCCGAGCCAATCGACGGCCAAGGACGGCGTCCAGCCGCTCTGGATCCTCCGGCAGGCCGATGTCCTCAGGCCTGATGCGGCTGGACCAAGCGACCGCCGGTGGGACCTTGAGGGCGCGATGCGGCCGCTGGTGATAGACGTCGGCGATCCACATCATCACCACCTTCTTCAGCACGCTGAGACGAATGACCGCGTGCTTCAACGGGTCGTAGTCGTCCTTCTCGAAGATGTTGGAGAAGGTCGTGCCCGGCACGCCGTGCGCTACTTCGAAGTTCAGCGTCTTCAGGAAACGTTCGATCTTGCCCTTGTGCCAAGGCTTCTTGCGCGGCGAGTAGTGGATCTCCATCCCGAGTTCCAACGCAGCCTGCTCAAGGCCTATGCCGTGGAACTCCAAGCCGTTGTCGACCGACGCCTCGCCCGCCACCCCATGCGCAAGCCAGTCGTTGACGATCTCCGGGTGTTCCTCCTTCAAGCGGGTCTTCGGGAGGAAGGCGTGCTTGAGGCAGCGGGCCACCGTCAGCAGGCTCGGCGGCTCAAAGCCGATGTTGATGCCCAGCACACACCGCGTGTTGTCGTCGATGCAGACGGTCATCACGGGTCTGCCCAGGGGCAGCCCGGTGCGGTCGTCCAGCACCATCAGATCAAGCAGCGTGTGGTCGATCTCGCAACGTTCCAGAGGGAACTGCGTGGTTCGGTGCCGCTTCACCGAACGGAACCGCCGCACCGCAGCCATGCGCCCTTCGCGAGCGACGCAGCGATCAAACGCGGGTATCTCGTTGATCTTGCGCTTGACGAGTTGAAGGGTCGGCAGCGGCAGCTTGTCTGCGTCCGGCCGCAGCTTGTTCTCCCTGATGACGTCCACGCAGGCTCTGTCGAGGGTGTCCTGGACGGTCTTGCGCTCCAGCGTGAGGTAGACCACGTCGATGGCGTTCTCGACAATGTCCGTCACCATCTCTGGATACCGGGCCGTCCGGTTGCCGCGCTGCGATATCTTGTCCACCACGGCCCGGATGTCTCCGCCGGCAGCGACGAGGCATGAGCGCCAGCGGCGGACCGTGGCAGGGTGGGGCGCTGTGGCGGGCTGCTTGATCTTCTGCCACAGCTTCTGGATCGCCTCCCGGATGAACCTGTTCGAAGCGGGGACGTCCTGGAGTGCCTTCACATACAGGCGCTTCAGCTTCGCCTTGTCGAATTGCTCCTTGGAAATCTCCGTGTGGGCCTTCCCCAGCTCGGCCAAGCGAGGTGCAACCGCCGGGCGGCCGGCAGGTGGCTCGAAGATTAGCGCGCCATTCAGGTACAGCGTTTGAAGTTCCGGGATGGTCTTCTCGGTAATGCGCTTGGTCCGCGTGTCCTCCAATTGCCAGGTGATGGCGTCCACCAAGCGCGTCAGCACGTGCGTGCGGCCGTCAAACCGCACTTCGGCGTTGCGCTCAAAGCGGGCGGTTCCCATTGGGACCTCCCGTGCTCTTGGTGGGCGACACACCTGTCTGAAAGCGAGTTGCAACCGCCGGGCGACCGGCAGGTGGCTCGAAGATCAGCGCGCCGATCAGGTACAGCGTTTGAAGTTCCGGGATGGTGATCCCGGTGATGCGCTTGGTCCGCGTGTCCTCCAGCTGCCAGGTGATGGCGGCTACGAGGCGCGTCAGCACATGCGTGCGGCCGTCTAACCGCACCTTGGCGTTGAGCTCAAAGCGGGCGGCTCCCATTGGGACCTCCCGTACTCATGGTGGGCGACACACCCGTCTGATCATGTGCCAGCAGCGGACCCGGAACGGCCCCCCCGACGCCCGGCCGGCGCAGGATGGTGCTGCGGCCGATTGGCGCATCGACGTCCAGCAACAGTTGACCCTCAAGCAAGAGACGGCAGGCGACCTTGTGCCCCTCGGCACCAAATGCGCCGTCAAGGATCACGCCCCAGCTGAGGACCGGCTGGCGATCCAGCAGCAGACGGGCCCGCTCGCGTGCGAGATCGGAGATGGCTGGGCGCCCGTGGCGCAGCACGAGGGCCGCGTTGGAGAGCCGCGGCTCTGCGGCGAGGTCTTCGGCCAGGACGACGCGGTATCGATACCCGTAGCTAGGCAGCGCCTCCTGCAGCAGCCGAGTGCGTTGGGCGAAACGCTCAGCGTCGGCCCTGGTCTTCACCTCCCACAGCTCCCGGCCGCTGGCGGTTTGGACCTCGATGTCCGGATAGTGGTCGTGCTGGACGCCGTCCATCACATACGTCACGACCAGAGGTTGCTCAGCAAAGCGCAAAACGCTGGCGTGGGCATCGAGCAGCCGGAAAGCGTGGAGTTCGTGTGGCGACTCCCAGTGGAGCATTCGCTTGGCCTTCCAGCTCGGGTACTTGCCGCTGCTGGTGGCCTTCGACCGCGAGATCACTTTGCGGGCGCGTGGCTTCCCCTCCTCGGGATAGCGAATGGCCACGATCGGGCCTCTCATCAGTGGGCCCGAGGTGTCGCGGGCGTGCGCACCTGGTGGCTTGGATGCGTGGTGTTTGCTCATGGTTTTCTCCTTCAGTGCCCGGGGGCGGGCGGTCCATGCGCGATTCGTGGGGCAACACAGTTCCCTCAGCACGCGGACTGAAGTTGCACTGATGCAACGCCAGCTCACACGACTGATGACGACTGAGGACAACAGAGAGGAGAAAAGCAGCCCGAGGCCGCCCGCGGAAGGGCGACCTCCTTGCCGAAGGCAAGTCAAGGGATTAGAGTCTTCGAACCGGATCCACTGGTTTTGCGGACTCAGGGCCTATTGCTGGTTGGCGCCGGCAATAGGCCTTCTGCCTTTCTGGGCTATCTATTCGTAGCCGAACATTTCGCGCTCCTTTCTCGCGATGGCTTCACGCGCCACCACGCGAACTCTTGACCAGATAGCGCGCGACGTCCGTGGCAAGCACGTACACGCCGCGGCGTCCCTGGAACTTCATGACCGGCATCTCCAGACGCCCACGCTGGCAGTGCCGGTCGAAAGCTTCTGCCGACGGGAACTGCAACACCTCGGTCAAGGCCAGGCGGCCCAGCACGGGCCCGTACTTGGCCATCAGGTGCTGCACGATGACGCTGTCATCGGCACCGGTGGGCTCATCGGTGCTCGTCATTCCAGCGCTCCCAGGGCAGGCTTCATGGCGCCAGTTTGGCGACCAGCTACGACCCTGACAACCCACGCCGCGCATTTGCGCTTGCATAGGAGATACCC
>NZ_JBFUMO010000569.1:0-3689 GCF_054049355.1 Roseateles sp. P5_E11
CTCCTTGACGTAGCGCTCCAGCATGGAGGTATGCACCAGCGACAGGTGGGTGCGCACCCGTGCCAGCACCAGGGCCGGCGACACGGGCTTGACGATGTAGTCGACCGCGCCGCAGTCGAATCCCGCGGCCTCGTCGCCGACGTCGGCCAGCGCCGTCACGAAGATGACGGCGATGTGCTGGGTCTGGGGGGCGGCCTTGAGCCGGCGGCAGACCTCATAGCCGTCCAGGTCGGGCATCTGGACGTCCAGCAGGATCAACGAAGGCTGGTGCTTCTGCGCGGCGGCGAGGCATTCACCGCCACTGCGCGCGAACGCCAGCGGATAGTGCGGCGCGAGGATCTGCTTCAAGGTTGCGAGGTTGATCGGCTCGTCGTCGACGATGAGGATGGGTCCGTTCGGCATGCCTACTTCCTTTGCTCTTCCAGTTCGGCGACGAGGTCCCGCGCCATCTGTTCCGCACGCCGGAAATCGAACTCCTCGACGCTGGCCAGCAAGGCGGCCAGCGTGGCCTGCGGCAGCAGCCCGTCCAGACGCTGGAGCACGGGTGCGGCCAGGTCCGGGTTGTCGCTGTCCAGTGCGTCCAGCAGCTCATGAAGCAGGGCCGCCACCCGTGCCCTGTCGACGGACGGGCTGGCCGGCGCCGGCTGCGGTTCATTCGCGGCGGCGTCAGCCGTGAACGCCGCAATCGATCGGAGGGCCTGGGCGAAGGCGGCCTCGAACGGTGCCCATTCGTCGAAGGGGTCCCTGCCTTCGATCAGCCGATGCTCCAGGCGGCCGGCAGCGCGTGCCAGCTGGGGAAGAGCCAGGTTGCCCGCAGAGCCCTTGAGCTTGTGCAGCAGGGCGGTGGCTTCCTTTTCTTGCCCCTGGTTGAGCAGCTTGCGCAGCTGCGCCGCGCTGTCGCCGTTGTCGCGGGCAAACTTGGCCAGGAACTTCCGGTAGACGGCGAGGTCCTGCCAGACCTTGCGCGCGTCGGCCACCGAGATGTCTTCAAAGGGCACGCCGTCCTCGGCCTGCGGGCCGACCGGCGCCACGGCCTCGACGGATGCGATGTCGGCCGGCTCGCGCTGCGCGGTCAGGCGCTGAATGGCCGCGATYAGCTCATCGACGGCAAAGGGCTTGGCCACGAAGGCATTCATGCCGGCTTCCCGCGCCTCTTCCTGCTGGATCTTGAACGCGCCGGCCGTCAGCGCGATGACCGGGAGGTCTGCCAGGCCTGGCGTGCCGCGCAGCACGCGCGTTGCCTGGTAGCCGTCCATCACCGGCATCTGGACGTCCATCAGCACGATGTCGACCTCGCCGACATGGGCCGTCAGCCAATCCAGGGCCTGCAGGCCGTTCTCGGCCAGCTGCACGGTGGCGCCTTCGGACTCGAGGATGCGCAGCGCAACCTCGCGGTTGATGTCGCTGTCGTCAACGACGAGGGCGCGCAGGCCAACAAGGCGCTGCGTCGCCTCGGCTTGCGGGCTGTCGGACATGGTCGCAACCCCCCGGCGTCGCATGGCCTGGGCCACGCTGTTGTACAGCGAAGAGCTGGTCACGGGCTTGTTGAGCACGCCGTCGATCAGCTCGCTGCCCTCGCTCTTGAGGAGCTCGTCCCGGGAGTAGGCCGTCACCATCAGCACGATGGGCGCTTGCTGTCCCTCCATCGTGCGGCGGATGGCCCGCGCGGTCGCCAGCCCGTCCAGGCCGGGCATCTTCCAGTCCAGCAGGAGCACGTCATAGGCCTCGGTGCCCTGGAGTCGATTGCGCACCTTGCCGAGGGCGGCTTCGCCGGAATCGGTCAGCGTGGGTGCCCAGCCCATGGCCCGAGCGGTCAGCGCAAGGTTTTCGCGCGCCACGTCGCTGTCGTCCGCTACCAGGACTTCCAGTTTTGACAGCGCCGCGGGCTGGTAGTTCTGGATCGGGACCCATTTGAAAGGCAGGCTGAACCAGAATTCGCTGCCTTTGCCAGGCGTGCTGATGACGCCGATCTCTCCGCCCATCTTGGTGACGAGCTGGCGGCAGATCGCCAATCCCAGCCCGGTACCTCCGAAGCGGCGAGTCGTTGACATGTCCGCCTGGGCAAAGGCCGAGAAGATGTGGCTCTGCTTCTCCAGCGGAATGCCGATGCCCGTGTCGCTGACCGAAAAACGAAGGCGAGCCGAGCCGTCGGTGCGCTCCAGCAGCGCGATGCCGACCTTGACGACACCGCTGGAGGTGAACTTGATGGCGTTGCTGGTCAGGTTGATCAGGATCTGTTCGAGCCGCAGCGCATCGCCGTGCAGTTCGCCACCAACATCGGGCGCCGGCGAGATGACAAGCTCCAGATCCTTGTCGCCCGCATTGGCGCTCATGATGTTGGCCAGGTTGTCCAGCACGCCGTCCAGGTGCAGGGGGGCCTCTTCGATCTCCAGCTGGCCGGCCTCGATCTTGGAGAAGTCCAGGATGTCGTTGATGATGGTCTGCAGCGACCGGCCGGCATTGCGGATCTTCTTGACCAGGTCCAGCGCATCGGGCTCCAGCGGCTTGTTCGCGAGCAGGTAGGCCAGCCCGAGCACGGCATTCATCGGCGTGCGGATCTCGTGGCTCATGTTGGCGAGGAAGTCGGCCTTGGCGCGGCTCGCGGCCTCGGCCTCCTGGGTGCGAACGACCAGCTCCGCGGTGCGCCGCTCGACGCGCTGCTCCAGCTCCGCGTTCAGCGTGCGTACGGCCACCTCGGCCGTGCTGCGCTCGGCGATCTCATGCTCGAGCGTCTGCAGCATGCCGTTGAAGGATTCGGCCAGCTCTCCGATCTCGTCCTCGGTCGTCTTGCGGGCACGCAGGCTGAAGTCGCGCTGCTGCATGACCTGCTGCGCCACTTCGCTGACAGCCAGCATGGGCCGGGTGATGCGGCGCTGCAGCCGAAAGGACACCAGCAGGCCCAGGGCGAGGCTGCCACCGAGCACGACGCCGAAGATCAGGAGATAGTCCCGCAGCCATTGGGCGACGTCGTAACGGCCATCGATGTAGACCGCTCCCAGGCGGCCATTGGCGCCATTGACCGGCAGCATCACGATCAGATTGCTGCGCAGGACCTGTACCCCCGCAGATGGCGGCTCGGCAGGCAGGGCCGCGCCAGGAGTGGCTGCGTTCACATAGCGCGCAAACAGCTTGCCGCCTGCCGTGTAGATTGCCGCGGCATTGATATTGGGGTCACCGCGCAACTGGCCGAGGGTGTCGGTGGCAACCTTGGAATCATCGAACTCCAGGGCTGTCGCGCTGCCCTGGCCGAGGATGTCGGCTAGCGTTGTCAGTTCGCGCACCGAGYGGTCGCGGTTCTCCACCATGTCGTGATAGAAGAAGGCGGCGCTGGCCCCAAGCAGTGTGCAAGCGTTGACGGCAAGCACCATCAGCAGCAGCTTGGTGCTTATCGAACGCAGCCGGATCCTCATTCAGAGGCCCCTGGGTTCCCGCGCTGTGCGACAGCCAACAGGCGCGAGCTGATCTTGAGCCCATGCCGCTCCGCGTTGCGGACCGAGATCTCGAAGCGCACCCGGTTGTCCACCAGCATGAAGTTGATGACGCAGCCTGCGTCGATGCCGCCTGGGATGTCCGAGACCGTCAGTGTCGGCAGGGCCTTGTAGGGCTCGAGCGTGCGCCTGAGTTGCGGGGTGTCGGCGCCGCTCACAAAGATGAGCTGGACACTGCGGGGCAGTTCTCCGGCCTTGAGA
>NZ_JBFUMO010000570.1:0-3689 GCF_054049355.1 Roseateles sp. P5_E11
CGGTGAAGGGTGCCCTCTACGCGGCCATGATCGTCGGCGTGGTCGACACCTTCGGCCGCGTGCTGCTGCCGTTGCTGCTGCGCCAGATCGCCGAACGTTCCATCGCCGATGCGGCCGGCCCGGCGCTCGCGTCCATGAGCGTCTACCTGTTGATGGCCCTGGTGCTTGCATTGAAGCCGCAGGGGCTGTTCCCGGCTCGACGCGCCTGATCGGAGAGTGATGATGTCCACTGCCTATTTGCGGCCGGCAACGCTGGTTCCGCTGGTTCTGTTCGCGGGTCTGCTGGCCGTGCCTTTCGTTGCCCAGGCAACGGGCCAGCCGTTCTGGATCTCCTTTTTCACACGCATCCTCATCTACGCCATCGCCGCCTCGGCGCTCAACGTGGCGCTGGGTTTCGGCGGGCTGGTCAGCTTCGGCCATGCGCTGTTCCTCGGCCTGGGCAGCTATGCCGTGGCGTTGCCCGCGGCGCATGGCATCGACAGCGGCTGGGTGCATCTGTTGATCAGCCTGGGCGTCTGCAGCCTCGTCGCGCTGGCTGTCGGCGCCATCAGCCTGAGGACCTCGGGCATGTCCTTCATCATGATCACGCTGGCCTTCGCGCAGATGGGCTACTTCCTGCTGGTCAGCCTGAAGCAGTACGGCGGCGACGATGGCCTGGCCATCGCGACGACCAGCCGCTTCGGCGCCGGCATCGATCTCGGTGCTTCGCCGGTGCTCTACGGCACGGCCTGGGTGCTGTTGGCGCTGTTGACCCTGTGGGTGGCCAGGCTGCGCCTGTCGCCCTTCGGCATGGCCTTGCGTGGCGCGCGCCAGAACGCACGCCGGGTGCAGGCCATCGGCCTGGCGCCTCGCCGCGTGCAGCTGGCCGCCTTCGTGCTGTCGGGCGCCATTTGCGGGCTCGCCGGCATGCTGCTGGCGAACATGAACGCCTATGCCTCGCCAAGCACGATGGCCTGGACGGTCTCCGGCGACCTGATCGTCATGGTGGTGCTGGGCGGCATGGGCACGGTGTTCGGCCCCGTGCTGGGCGCGGTGGTCTTCCTTGGCGTGGAGGAGTTGCTCAAGGGCTATACCGAGCATTGGATGATCGTCTTCGGCCCGCTCATCGTGCTGATGGCCTTGCTGGGGCGTGGAGGGCTCACCGGCCTGCTGCAGCGCCTGCACAAGCCGGCCGCTGCCGGCCCTGTCGTTCAGGCCATCCAGAAGGGGCATGCGTGATGGCCGCCGCACTCAGAACAGATGGCCTGGTGATGCGCTACGGCTCGCTGCTGGTGACCGACAGCGTGTCGCTGGACATCCGGCCCGGCGAGCTGCACGCCGTCATCGGGCCCAACGGCGCCGGCAAGACAACGCTGATCAACCAGCTCAGCGGCGAGTTGCGCCCGCTCGAAGGCCGCGTGCATTTCGACGGGCGCAACGTCACCGGGCACAGCATGGACCGCCGGGCGCGCGCCGGGCTGTTGCGCTCCTACCAGATCACGTCGATCTTCGAGGAGTTCACCGTGCTCGAGAACGCGACGCTGGCGGCGATGGCCGTTGCGCGCCCACCCTGGCGCTTCTGGCGCCCACTGCTCGATGACGTGGCCGCGCGCACCGCTGCCGAGGAGGCCATCGGCCTGTCCGGGCTGTCGGCGCAGCACGGCTCGCCGGCCGGCGAACTCGCCTATGGCCAGCGCCGCCAGCTGGAGCTGGCAATGGCCTTGGCGGCCCAGCCCTCCCTGTTGCTGCTGGACGAACCGATGGCCGGCATGAGCGCGCAGGAGTCCATCGCCGTCACGGCACTGCTGCAGCAACTGAAAGGGCGCTACACCATCGTCCTGGTCGAGCACGACATGAACGCCGTGTTCTCGCTGGCGGACCGCATCACCGTGCTGGTCTACGGGCGCGTGATGTTCACCGGGACGCCGGACGAGATCCGCAATCACCCCGAGGTGCGCGCCGTGTACTTGGGCGAGGAGACGGTATGAATGAACGCAAGCCGTATCTGTCCGTTCGCGGCCTGCAGGCGGGCTACGGCCGATCCCAGGTGCTCTTCGACATGAGCTTCGACGTCCGGCCGGGCGAGGTCGTCACCTTGCTGGGCCGCAATGGCATGGGCAGGTCCACCACCGTCAAATGCCTGTTCGGCATGCTGCCCTGCCTCGCCGGCGACATCACCGTGGCCGGCGAACGGGCCAATGGCCGGGCGCCCCATCGCATCGCCCGGCAAGGCCTGGCACTGGTGCCTGAGGGCCGRCAGATCTTCACGGAACTGTCGGTCGAGGAGAACCTCGTGGCGACCGCCCGAGGGCCTGCGGCCTCAGGGCCGGCGAAGGCATGGACGCTGGACGGCATCTACGCGCTGTTCCCTCGGCTGAAGGAGCGCTGCACCAACCTTGGCTCGCAGCTTTCGGGCGGCGAGCAACAGATGCTGGCCATTGGTCGGGCGCTGATGACCAACCCGCGCCTGGTGGTGCTGGACGAGGCCACCGAAGGCCTGGCACCGGTCATCCGCGACGAGATCTGGCGAACCATCCGGCAGCTGAAGGCGGAAGGCCTCGCCCTGATCATCATCGACAAGAACATCAACCGACTGCTGGACCTGGCGGACCGCCACTACGTCGTTGAGAAGGGCCGTGTCGTCTGGAGCGGAGATTCCGACGCCATCCGCCGCCAGCCGGACCTGATCCACCAGTACCTGGGAGTCTGAGCATGAAGCTCTACGGTTTCTTTCGCAGCGGCACCTCGCACCGCCTGCGCATCGCCTTGAACCTCAAGGGCATCGCCTACGAACAGGTGCCCATCGATCTGCGCACCGAGCGACACATGACGGCCGAATACAGGCAAATCAATCCGCAGCAGTTGGTGCCGAGCCTCGATACCGGCGCAACGGTGATGACGCAAACCCCCGCCATCATCGAGTGGCTGGAGGAGTGCTTTCCCAAGCCAGCATTCCTGCCCGAAGACGCCCGGGCGCGAGCGATGGTTCGAGCGCTCGCGGCCATCGTTGGCTGCGATATCCACCCGGTCAACAACCGGCGAATTCTGGAAACACTGCGCCACAGCTTTGGTGCCGACGATGCAGCGGTGAACGAGTGGTGTGGCACCTGGATCGCGGCGGGGTTCGACGCGTTCGATGCACTGGTGGCGTCGCACGGCCGCAGTGGACCGTTTTCCTACGGTGACACGCCGACGCTGGCTGACGTCTACTTGGTGCCGCAGATTGAAAGTGCGCGGCGCTTCAAGATCGACATCAATCGCTGGCCGCGCCTGGCAGGCATCGACCAAGCCTGCGCCGGGCTTGACGCGTTCCGGCTGGCGACTCCGGCGTTGCAGCCGGATGCCGACAGACCCGCGGGGCATTGACCCGATTGGCGACCACGCACGATGGGCCAGGGCCTGGGCTGCACGTTCAGACGAGCACTTCCACGCAGGCCGGGTGGCCCAGGAAGCCTTCGGGGCTGGCGCTGCGGCCATAGGCGCCGCTCTGATAGACGACCGCGAGGTCGCCAATCTCGCCCTTGGCCATGTCCATGCGATCGGCCAGCAGGTCCAGCGGCGTGCACAACGGGCCGACGACGCTGGCCGGCTCGGTCGCTGATTCGCTGCGGCCCTGGGGTTCGACGGACGCCGGGTAGTTCTTGCGCAGCACCTGGCCGAAATTGCCCGAGGCCGACAGGTGGTGGTGCAGGCCACCATCGGCCACCAGC
>NZ_JBFUMO010000571.1:0-3670 GCF_054049355.1 Roseateles sp. P5_E11
ACAGGTACAAATGGATGGGGTTGCGCATGCCTTCGGCAACCGCACCGCGCAGGATGGACAGCACCGGTGCCAGACCCGTGCCTCCCGCGATGCAGAGCATCGGCCCGTCGTGCTTGCGGCGCAGGTAGGCCGACCCCAGCGGCCCGCTGACGCGCACGGCGTCGCCAACCTTCAACTGACGGGCGATGTAGCCGCTGACGCGCCCGTCGGGCACGACGCGCACATGAAACTCAAGATCGCCGCCCTCGAGCGGAATGCCTGCCATTGAATAGGGCCTGGCATGTTCCGGCGTGAACTGCAGTTGAGCGTATTGCCCTGGCGAGAACGCCAACGGCTTGGCCGGCTTCAGGACCACGCGCTTGATGTCATGCGTCATGTCCTCGACTGCCGTGACCGTGGCTTTCAGGATGCGCGCCGGGTGCACCACGATCTCGTCCGGCTCCGGGATCTCGATCACACAGGGTTCGGTCAGATAGGTCCGGCACGCCAGCACGTAGCTGTCGGCTCCATCCAAGGGGCGCTGCTGCTCTTTACCCCCCTCAAGCACGTCGCCCTCAAGCAGCTTGCAGCGACAGGTGCCGCATCGGCCGGCCATGCACGAGTAGGACATCGGCACCTGAGCCGCCTGCAATGCCTCCAGCAGATTCGCGCCAGGCTCGACATGGATGACGCGATTCAGTGGTTGGATGAGGACTTCCATGCAGCTTGCCGGCCAAGTCGTTTGCGATTGGCGGCATGTTGTCCACTTCGGTGACCTCAGCCAATAGAATCTGATGAATAGATCACATCACCAGGAATGATGTGACGGCGGAGACGACGCATGGAGCTCGGAGACATCGATCTCAACCAACTCGTGCTGTTCCACCACTTGATGGCGGAACGCCGGGTGTCCAGGGTGGCGGAGCTGATGGAGCTCACGCAGCCGGCCGTCAGCAACACGCTGGCCAAGCTGCGCAAGCAGTTCGGTGACGAGCTTTTCGTGCGAACGCCCAAGGGCATGATGCCCACACCGTTTGCCGAGCAGCTGGCGGAGCCCATCGGCTACGCGCTCTCGATGATTCACAGCGGCATCAACCAGCGCGTGGAGTTCGACCCCGCCCAGGTGCAGCGCGCCATGACCATCGGCATGACCGACATCGGCGAGATCGTCTTTCTGCCTCGCCTGATGGAGCGCCTCAGCCGGGAAGCCCCCGGCATCACCTTGAACACGGTTCGCAACACCGCCGTGAACCTCCGGGACGACATGGAGGCCGGCCGCGTCGACCTCGCCATCGGCCTGCTGCCCATGCTCAAGGCCGGCTTCTTCCAGCGGCGCCTCTTCAGCCAGCGCTACGTCTGCCTGTTCCGGCGTGGGCACGCGGTGGAGAAACGCAAGCTCACGCTCAACGACTTCCGCAACGCCGAGCACCTCGTCATCGTCTCGGCCGGCACGGGCCATGGCAAGGTCGACGAACTGATACGCCGGGCGGGCATCAACCGCACGGTGCGGCTCTCTGTGCCGCACTTCGTCAGCGTCGGGCACATCCTGCAGGATTCCGACCTCGTGGCCACCGTGCCGGAGCGGTTGGCGCAGCAACTGACCGGCCCTTTCAACCTCAGCTACCTGCCGCATCCAGTCAAGCTGCCGGACATTGCGATCAACGTCTTCTGGCATGCCCAAGCCCACCGTGCGCCGGCCAACCAATGGCTCCGTGGCGTGATCTGCGAGATGTTCGGCGGTGACTGAAGCTTGGCGCCGCATGGCGCGGGCAAGACAAAGCAGTGAGCCGCCACCATCGTCACGTCTGGAATCTGTGGGTAATCACGTCGACTTGGACAGCGACCTGCTTGCGATTCGGGCCGCTGCCTGGGCCAGGAGCCGCACCTGCGAAATCAGCCTAGGACTTCCCGACGCTGCAGGTCATTGTTTTGGTTCGCAAGCGACGTCCTCCCAGACGCCGTTCTTCAGGATCTGGTGGGGCCTGAACCCCGCCTTGTAGGCCATCTTCGGGCTCTCCTCGATCCAGTAGCCCAGGTAGAGGTGGCTGAGCTTGAGCTCCTTGGCCTGCTGGATMTGCCACAGCACGCCATAGGTGCCGAAGCTGCCCGGCACGTCCGGGTCGTAGAAGGTGTAGACCGCCGACAGGCCGTCGTTGAGGATGTCCAGGATGGACACCATGCGCAGCGGTGTGCTGCCGYCAGACATCGTCTCGCGGAACTCCACGAGGCGCGAGTTGATGCGCGACTGCAGCAGGAACTGGGTGTACTGGTCGACGCTGTCATGGTCCATGCCGCCGCCAGAGTGCCGGCCGGCCTGGTAGCGCAGGTACAGGGCGTAGTGCTCGGGCGAATAGCCCAGGCGCATGACCTTGGCTTGCAGATGACGATGGGCCTTCCAGGCCCGCTTCTGACTGCGAGTGGCCTCGAAGCTGGCCACCGGCACGCGCAGCGCGATGCAGGCACGGCATTGGTCGCAATAGGGGCGGTAGGTGAAGAGCCCGCTGCGGCGAAAACCTGCGGCAACCAGGTTGGAATAGGCGTCGGCGTGGATCAGGTGGCTGGGCGTGGCGACCTGGGAACGCGCCTGGCGGCCCGCCACATAGCTGCACGGGTAGGCGGCCGTGGCATAGAACTGGATCTGCGCGAGCGGCAGTTCTTTTGGATGGGTCACGTCGAGGTCAGAAGCCTGTGCCAGTAGTCCGGATGATAGGTCCAGGGGCCGGGCGTCGGTCCACCCACGTGGGTGGCGAGGTGGTCCTCGAAGGCTGCCCGTGGGACTTCTGCCGCACCCAGCGAGGCCAGGTGGGGGGTGTTCTGCTGGCAGTCGATCCAGGGGATGCCGAACTGGCGGCACAGGCAGATCAGGGCGCAAAGGGCGATCTTGGAGGCGTCGGTGCGGCGCATGAACATGGATTCGCCATAGAACATGCGCCCCAGGTTGACGCCGTACAGGCCGCCGGCGAGTTCGCCGTCCATCCAGGTCTCGATGCTGTGCATGGCCGGCCAGGCGAGATAGGCAGCCTGCAGTTCGGGCACGATCCAGGTGCCTGACTGACCCTCGCGCGGCGCGCTGGCGCAGGCACGCAGCACGGTGGCGCGATCAAAGTCGACGCGGATCTCACAGCCGGGCGTGGAGGCGAAGCGTGCCACCGTCTTGCGCAGCGAGCGTGACAACTTGAAGTCGGCCGTCTGCAGCACCATGCGCGGGTCGGGCGCCCACCACAGCGGCGGCTGGCCGGGGCCGTACCAGGGGAAGATGCCGCGCCGGTAGGCCGCTTCCAGGCGCTCGGGGTCCAGGGTGCCGCCGGCGGCAAGCAGGCCGGGGGCATCGGTGCCAGGGCCCAGCGCCCGCGAGCTGGGTGGAAAGTCGAGGGAAGCTTCGTCAAGCCAGTCGATCATGGAGCCATGGTAAGTTGGCGCCCATGATCACCGTCTATGGCATTCCCAACTGCGACACCGTCAAGAAGGCGCGCTCCTGGCYGGCCGAACAAGGCCTGGAAGTCGCTTTCCATGACTTCAAGAAACAGGGCGTACCGGCCGAGCTGCTGCCGACCTGGATCAAGGCCTTTGGCCGCGACAGGATCGTCAACCGCGCCGGTAACACCTGGCGCAAGCTGGACGACGCCGCCAAGGCCGCCGTCACTGACGACGCGTCGGCCGCGGCGCTGATGCTGACCGAGCCTAGCGTCAT
>NZ_JBFUMO010000572.1:0-3667 GCF_054049355.1 Roseateles sp. P5_E11
CCGGAACGCCGTCAGGTCATGCTGTTCGCGGCCGATTCGCTGGGCGGCGGGGCCGATCTCGCCATGCTGCGCGGCGTTGAGGCTGTGCAACACACTTCGGTGCGCATCGCCGTTTTCGGCCTCGGCCAGGGCGAACTGCTGATGCGCAACCCGGCTGCGGCCCTGACGTTCGGTGACACGCCGCCCGGCCCCGACCAGACCGAGTTCACCCGCCTGTTTGCTCACATTGGCGATGCCGCCAGCATCCTGGGCCGCGTGCAGCGCGGCCAGACCTGCCACCAGGACGTCGAATTGCAGACCCTGGCCGGCCTGCGTTGGCATGCACTGGACGCGCGGCCCATGCGCGACCCGGTCACTGGCGACACGGTCATGCTCTTCAATGCCCACGACATCGCCGATCTCAAGGCCAGCCAGGCCGCCCTGGTCGCCGCGCGCGAGGCCGCCGAAACCGCCAGCCAGGCCAAGAGCAGCTTCCTGGCCAATATGAGCCACGAGATCCGCACGCCGATGAATGGCGTGCTCGGCCTGACCGAACTGGTGCTGCAGACCGAACTCAACGAGCGCCAGCGCCGCTTCATCGGCATGGCCCACCAGTCGGCCAAGGGGCTGATGACCATCATCAACGACCTGCTGGACGTGGCCAAGATCGAGGCCGGCCGCATCGTCATCGACGAGCAGCCCTTCAGCCTGCACGACTGCCTCGGCGAATCCCTGCAGCCTCTGCTGCTACAGGCGCATGACAAGGGCATCCAGCTGCACGCCCGCGTACAGCCCGGCGTGCCGCCGTGGCTGGTCGGCGACGCGCTGCGGCTGCGCCAGGTGCTGATCAACCTGATTGGCAACGCATTGAAGTTCACCGAGCGCGGCGAAGTGCGCATCGAGATCGCCCTGGCCGACGCGCGCGACGGTGACGGCCCCGACCGCCTGCGGCTGCGCGTGGCCGTCACCGACACCGGCATCGGCATGACGCGCGACCAGATCGGCCAGATCTTCGACCCCTTCACCCAGGCCGATGGCAGCATCACGCGCCGCTACGGTGGCACGGGCCTGGGGCTGACCATCGTGCAGCGCCTCGTCAGTCTGATGAGTGGCGAGATCACCGTCGAGAGCGAGCCCGGCGTCGGCTCCTCCTTCAGCTTCGAGCTGCAACTCGGCCGGGCGCCGGCTTAAAGTTTCAGGGCAGCAGCACGGCGCTGCCCACCAACTGGCGGGCCTCCAGATCGCGGTGGGACTGGGCCGCGTCCGCCAGCGTATAGCGCTTGTCGATGCGGACCTTGACCTGGCTGCTGGCCACCATCTCGAACAGCTCGTCGCCCATGGCCTGCGTGGCCTCGCGCGTGGCGATGTGCGTGAACAGCGTCGGCCGCGTCACATAGATGGAGCCCTTGGCCGCCAGCGTGCTCACGCTGAAGGGCGGCACCGGACCCGAGGCACCGCCGAAGCTGGCCAGCAGGCCAAAAGGCGCCAGGCTGTTCAACGAGCCCTCCCAGGTGTCGGCACCGACCGAGTCGTAGACCACCTTCACGCCGCGCCCGCCGGTGATCTCGCGCACCTTGGCGGCGAAGTCCGTATCACGGCGGTAGTTGATGGCATGTGCCGCGCCGTTGTCCAACGCCAGCTGGCACTTTTCGTCGCTGCCTGCGGTGCCGATGAGCTGCAGGCCAAGCGCCCGCGCCCATTGGCAGGCGATCAGCCCGACACCGCCGGCCGCCGCGTGAAAGAGCACAAAGTCGCCCGGCTGCAGGCCACCCTGGGGCAGGGTCTTGCGCAGCAGGTATTGCACCGTCAGACCCTTGAGCATCATGGCCGCGGCGGTCTCGAAATCGATGGCGTCAGGCAGCTTGAGCACGCATTTGGCGGGCATCACACGGGCGGTCGCGTATGCCCCCGGTGGATTGCTCGCATAGGCCGCGCGGTCACCGGCCTTCAGGTGGGTGACACCCTCGCCCACCGCCTCGACAACGCCCGCGCCTTCCATGCCCAGCCGCGCCGGCAGCGGCAAGGCGTAGGTACCGTTGCGGTGGTAGACGTCGATGTAGTTCAGCCCGCAGGCCTCGTGGCGGATGCGGATCTCGCCCGGACCGGGGGCGCCGACCTCCACATCCATCAGCTTCAGTTGCTCGRCCCCGCCCGGGGCTTCGATGACAACGGCTTTTTCACTCATGCGGCGTCTCCTGTTCGCGAGTCCGGTATCGTGCCAGCCCTTTGGCCCACGCGGCGGCGCCTGATGAAACTGACCCCACGCCTTGCTCTGCTGTTGACGCTGCCGCCACTGCTGTGGGCCGGCAACGCCGTCATCGGCCGCATGGTGCGCAACGACATCCCGCCGATGGCGCTGAACGCGTTGCGCTGGCTGCTCGCCTTCGTGCTGCTGGCTCCGCTGGCCCGCCGCCTGCTGGCCGACCCGCGGGAGGCCTTGAAGCGCTGGCGTGGTCTGGCCTGGCTGGGCTTTCTTGGCATGGGTTGCTACAACTCGCTGCAATACCTGGCGCTGCACACCTCGTCGCCGCTGAACGTCACGCTGATCACCGCCAGCATGCCGGTCTGGATGCTCGGCGTGGGTGCCGTCTTCTACGGCGTGAAGCCGACTCGCCGCCAGCTGGCCGGCGCAGCCCTGTCGCTGCTCGGCGTGGCCGTCGTCATCGCGCGCGGCGACCCCGCCGCCCTGCTGGCCGTGCAATTTGTACCCGGCGACCTGTTGATGCTCCTGGCCCTCTTCACCTGGRCCATCTACTCCTGGATGCTGGCGCGGCCGGTGCGCGGGCTGCGCCCAGGCGAACGGCCGGACTGGAACTGGGCCGAGATGCTGATGGCCCAGCTGATGTTCGGCGTGGTGTTCTCGGGCGTGGCGGCGGGCGTGGAACAGGGCGTTGCACCGGCCGCCATCCACTGGAGCCCGACCCTGGTCGCCGTGCTCGCCTATGTCGCCATCGGTCCGTCGCTGATTGCCTACCGCTGCTGGGGCCTGGGCGTGGCCCAGGCCGGGCCGGCGTTGGCCGGTTTCTTCGTCAACCTCACGCCGGTGTTTGCCGCCGTCATCTCGGCGGCGCTGCTGGGCGTCGCGCCGGCCTGGTATCACGGAGTCGCCTTCGCGCTGATCGCCGCCGGCATCCTCGTCTCGTCGCGTTGATGCGAGTGCTGCACGCCGACGACCGTCTGGTCGTCATCGACAAGCCCGCTGGCCTGCTCAGCGTGCCGGGCCGCAGCGAGCCAGATTGCGCCAGCGCACGCGTGCAAATGCTCTACCCCGACGCGTTGGTCGTGCATCGCCTCGACCAGGCCACTTCGGGCCTGCTGCTGTTCGCCCGCGGCCTCGACGCCCAACGCGATCTCAGCGCCGACTTCGCCGGGCGCCGCATCGACAAGCTCTACATCGCCGTCGTCGCCGGCCATCTCGAGGGCGAAGGCCTCATCGACCTGCCGGTCGGCGCCGACTGGCCCAACCGGCCGCGCCAGCAGGTCAACTTCGAACACGGCAAGCCCTCGCAGACGCGTTGGCGCGTGCTCGGCCATGAAGGCRATCACACGCGCGTGGCCCTCGAGCCCCTGACCGGTCGCACCCATCAATTGCGCGTGCATCTCGCCGCCATCGGGCATGCCATGCTGGGCGACACGCTCTATGCCGCGCACCGTCGCGATGCGAATCGGCCCCTGCTCGATCTTCTTG
>NZ_JBFUMO010000573.1:0-3636 GCF_054049355.1 Roseateles sp. P5_E11
GACCGCGTGCGCGCGTCGACGCTGCAGCAGTGGCAGCAGCTCGGCCGCCGCTCGCTGTTCGACGTGATGGCCGCCGAGTGCGACTACTACTCGATGCGGGTCGCCCATGTGAACGCGATGTTCGACGCGCAGCAGATCGTCGCGCTGATCTGGAGCATGGGCCGCGGTGTGGCGGCGCCCTTGCGCTGACGCGGCCGAGGGATACTGAACAGTCCAAGCATGGGAGATCAATCGATGATGGATGGCAGCGGCGCTTTTGTGCACTCGCACGCCCTGGTCGAGTCCACGCAGATCGGGCCGCGTACGCGCGTCTGGGCCTTCGCCCACATCCTGCCCGGCGCCCGCATCGGCGCCGATTGCAACGTCTGCGACCACGTCTTCATCGAGAACGAGGTGGCGGTTGGCGACCGGGTGACCGTCRAGTGCGGGGTCTATCTGTGGGACGGCATCACGCTGGAGGATGACGTCTTCGTCGGCGCCAACGCTGCCTTCAGCAACGACCCCGCGCCGCGCAGCCGCAGGAAGCCCACGGAGTTCCTCAAGACCCGCGTTCGCGCGGGTGCCAGCATCGGCGCCAATGCCACCATCCAGGCCGGCCTGACCATCGGCCCGGGGGCGCTGGTGACGGACGGCGCCGTCGTCACCCGCGACGTGCCGCCGCGAGCCATCGTTGCCGGCAACCCGGCCCACATCGTCGGCTACCTCGACACGCCCGAGGTCCAGGTCAGCGGCCCCGCCATCTCCGCGCATCGGCTCGGCGACGCATTGCCCGCCCTGCAGGCGCGCGGTGCACGGTTGCATGCGCTGCCCAAGATCGTCGACCTGCGCGGTGCGCTGAGCTTCGGCGAGATCGACGCCCACCTGCCGTTCACGCCGCGGCGCTTCTTCATCGTCTACGACGTGCCCAATGAGGAGGTGCGCGGCGAGCACGCACACCGGGCCTGCCATCAGTTCCTCATCTGCGTGAAAGGCAGCTGCACCATCGTGCTGGACGATGGCGAGCACCGCGACGAGCTGCGCCTGGACAGCCCCAAGGTCGGGCTGCACATCCCGCCCATGGTCTGGGGCATCCAGTACCGCTTCTCGCCCGATGCCGTGCTGCTGGTGCTGGCCTCGGACACCTACGACGCGGGCGACTACATCCGCGACTACGACGACTTCCTTGCCGCCGTCGGCAACGCGCCCGCATGAAGCTGCCCTTTCTGGACCTGCAACCCACCTATGCCGCCTCGCGCGCGGCCATTGACGCGGCGCTCAGCCGCGTGGCCGGCAGCGGCTGGTTCATCCTCGGCCGCGAGCTGGAAGCCTTCGAGTCGCAGTGGGCGGCCTATTGCGGCGCGGCCCATGCCGTGGGCCTGGGCAACGGCCTGGACGCCCTGCACCTGGGCCTGCTGGCGCTCGGCGTGGGGGAGGGCGACGAGGTCATCGTGCCGGCCAACACCTACATCGCCACCTGGCTGGCCGTCAGCCAGTGCGGCGCCACGCCCGTGCCCGTCGAACCCGACCTGCGCACCTACAACATCGACCCGGCACGCATCGAGGCGGCCATCACGCCGCGCACCCGCGCCATCCTGCCCGTGCACCTCTACGGCCAGCCGGCCGACATGGACGCCATCAACGCCATCGCCAGCAAGCACGGCCTGCGCGTGCTGGACGACTGCGCCCAGGCCCACGGCGCGCGCTGGGGCGGCCGCGTCGTCGGCAGCCAGGCTGATGCCTCGGCCTGGAGCTTCTACCCCGGCAAGAACCTCGGTGCCATGGGCGACGGCGGCGGCCTCACGACCAACGACCCCGCCGTGGCCGACCGCGTTCGCGTGCTGCGCAACTATGGCTCTCGGGTCAAGTACCACAACGAGGTCAAGGGCCTGAATTCGCGCCTGGACGAGATGCAGGCCGCCGTGCTGGCGGCCAAGCTGCCCGACCTGGACGCGCTCACCCAGCAGCGCCGGCATATCGCCGCGAGGCTGCTGGACGGCCTCGCTGGCGCCAACCTTGTGCTGCCCTTCGTGCCCGAGCCGGCCGAGCCGGCCTGGCACCTGTTCGTCATCCGGCATCCCGAGCGCGATCGCCTGCAGCAGGCCCTGGCCGAGCGCGGCATCGGCACGCTGATCCACTATCCCGTGCCACCGCATCTGCAGCCGGCCTATGCCGAACTGGGCATGGCCGTCGGCAGCCTGCCGCTGACCGAGCAGATCCACCGCGAAGTGCTGAGCCTGCCCCTGTGGCCCGGCATGTCCGACGCCCAGGTGGACCAGCTGATCGGCACCGTACGGGCGCTGACCTGAGCAAAGGAGCCGCCATGCCGATCACTTTGGTCAAGCCCGCCCGCGTGCTGGGCAAGAGCATCGTCCTGCGTGACGCCACGGTGGATGATGCCGAGTTCATCGTCGGCCTGCGCACCGATCCGGTCAAAGGCCAGTACCTCTCCAAGACCTCGTCCGACGTGGCCGCGCAGCGCGCCTGGCTGCAGGCCTATGCCGGCGATGACAGCCAGGTCTACTTCATCATCGAGGACCACGCCGGCACCCGGCACGGCACCGTGCGGCTGTATGACCCGCAGGGCGACTCCTTTTCCTGGGGCTCCTGGATCCTGGCCGACGACCGTCCCAGCGGTTTCGCGGTGGAGTCGGCGCTGATGGTCTACCGCTATGCCCTGAGCCTGGGCTTCACCGCCTCGCACTTCAGCGTGAGAGTGGGCAACGAGTCGGTCTGGAAATTCCACGAGCGCTTCGGCGCCGTGCGCACGCGGGAGGAGGGCGAGGACTACTTCTACGCCATCTCCCGCGAGGCCATGGAGGCCTCATTCGAGAAGTACAGGAAATACCTGCCCGACGGCATCGCCGTCATCGCGCGCTGACCCCCGGTCCCTCAATGACTCAATACCTGAACCTGGTGCAGCGCCTGGATGGCCTGCAGGCCGCGGGCGACTGGCCGGCGATGTTGATGGAACTCAGCAACACCGTCATCGCGCTGCTGAATGACCCGCGGGCCAAGGGCCTGGTCTTCGGCTCCGCCGAGATGGACCGCTTCTGCCTGGCAGCGGGCGCCCTGGCCGCGCGCCAGCTCAACCTGGCAACCCCCGAGAGCTATCACGACCACCTCGCCGTGCACGTGGCCACCGAGCTGTACGACGGCCAGGGCGGCCACTCGCTCGCGCTGAAGGACGTCATCCGCGCCCGGCCCGACCTCACCCATGTCGTGGTGGTGACCAATCTGCATGAGCGCGAGTTGCCCCTGCAGAACTTCCTGGCCGACCTGCCGCCCACGGTGCAGATGCTGCTGGCGCCGCCCATGCAGCTGCGCGACAAGCTCCAGTGGCTGCACCTGCAGCTCGCCACGCTCAAGCCCGGGCTGTTGACGCTGTTCCATCACCACTACGACGTGGCCGCGGTCGGGGCCGCGCAGCCGGGCGTGGCGCGCGAGATCGCCTATTTCCACCATGCCGACCACGACATGGCCCTGGGCGTCTACCTGCCGCATGCGCTGCATGTGGACTGCACCAACCTGTCCTTCCACAAATGCCAGCACTTTCTGGGCGTGCACCACGCGGTCTACTGGCCGCTGACCGCGCCTGACCAGGGCGCCCGCGCGGGGCATGCCTTCATGGCCGGTGGCGAGTTGCGCACCTGCTCACAC
>NZ_JBFUMO010000574.1:0-3635 GCF_054049355.1 Roseateles sp. P5_E11
CTGCTGCGCCATCTCGGCTTCGGCGCTGGCCTGGCCGCCAGCACCGATGCCGCCAGCACGCGGGCCGCGCTGGTCGAGGCCCACCAGGCCGGCAAGCCCTTCGAGTGGCTGCTGCTCGACTGGCAGTTGCCCGGCCCGGGCGCAACCGGTGCCGAACTGCTGGCCCAGTTGCGCCGCGATCACCCGGCACTGCGCATCGCCGTGCTCTGCCCGCCAGGCGTCGACGACGGCCCGGCCCAGGCGCGCAGCTTCGGCGCCCGCGCGCTCTGCCCCAAGCCGCTGCTGCCCGGGGAGTTGCGCCGCTTGCTCGGCGACGCCCCGGCCGACCGGCCCGCCGGCCTGGATGCCCAATCCCTGGCCGGACTGCGCGTGCTGCTGGTCGAGGACCATCCCGTCAACCAGGAGATCGCGCTGCGCCTGCTGAGCAGCCGCGGCGCCCAGGTCGACGTCGCGGCCAACGGACAGGAAGGCCTGGACCGCCTGCTGGCGCGCGGGCCAGCCGCCTACGACCTCGTGCTGATGGACCTGCAGATGCCCGTGCTCGATGGCCTGAGCGCGACGCGCAAACTGCGCGAGCTGCCCGAGTTCGACGCCCTGCCCGTGCTGGCCATGACGGCCCATGCGCTGGCCGAGGAGCGCGCCCAATGCACGGCTGCCGGCATGCAGGGCCATATCGCCAAGCCGCTGGACGTGGCCCGCCTGGTGCGCGAGCTGCAGCGCTACCGTCCTGCTGCCAAGCCCCCGGCGCCGCTGCCGCCGCGCCCGGCGCTGGACCTGCAGACCGGGCTGCGCCAATTCGATGGCCAAACGGCGCTTTACCGTCGCACGCTGCAGGGTTTTGCCGACCAGTACACCGCCGGGCTGGCCGGCTGGTCCGACTGGCTGGCTGCTGGTAACTGGGCTGAACTGCGCCGCGCGGCCCACACGCTGCAGGGCCTGGCCGCGACGCTGGGCGCTCAGCCCCTGCACCAGGCCGCCCTCGCGCTGGAACGCAGTGCCGCCGCGGCCGACGCCGACAGCGCCAGCCGGCATCTCGGCCGCGTCGAACCTGCCCTGGCGCTGCTGCAGACCGAGATCCAGGCCGCCCTGGCGCGCAACTGGGATGCTGCGGCGGCCCCGCGCCCGGGCGGCCCGGGTGACGTGGCCGAGCTGCATCGGCTCCTGACTCAGAGCGACAGCCGCGCGCTGGACTGGTGGCAGGCCCATGGCGCCCACAGCGGCCTGGCACCCGATGTGCGCCAGCGCCTGGAGGAGGCCCTGGCCGCACTCGACTTTGATGCCGCGGCCCTCGTGCTGAAGGGCATGGCTTGAGGGCCCCGGTCATCGTCGTCCTCGGCCCGGTCGGCACGCGCTGGCTCTTCAAGGTCATCGTCGCCTCCGCGCTGTTCGCCTGGGCGAGTGAGGCGGTCATGGGTGTCATCGAACCCAGCGACCGCATCGCCTATCCGCTGATCGCGACCGCCTTCTCAGCCCTGGCCCTGCTCGTCTGGCGGCGGCCGCAGCGGCTGCGCCTGTGGCAGCGCATCGGCGTCACGCTGCTGGCCCTGTACTTCTCCTTGACCATGCTGGTGTTCACGCTGCGGCCCGACCCTGGACCGAGCCTCTACACCCTGGGCAGCTTTGCGCCTTGGGCCATGGGTGGYAGCCTGCTGCTGTTCACGACCTGGCGCGCCCGCGAGGCGCTCTGGATCTCGCTGAGCCTGCTCGTCGTCATGCTCGCGCCGCCCACGCTGCTGCGCTTCTCCGGCACGCCACCGCAATGGCTGATGCAAGGCTGGCCGCTGATCGCCAACCTTGGGCTGTGCCAGACCATGTTCTGCGTCGCGCTGTGGGGCCTGTCGCGCCAGCTCGGGCGCCTGACCCAACTCGCGCCCGCTGCCAGGGGCCTGGGCACGGCCGAAGACCTCATCGAAGCCCGTCTCATCGAACTGGAGCGTTCGCGCGCCGCAGCCGAAGCGGCCTCGCGGGCCAAATCCGACTTCCTGGCCAATATCGGCCACGAGATCCGCACGCCCATGAACACCGTGCTCGGCCTGACAAGGCTGATGCTGGCCGGGCGGCTGCCCGGTGAGCAACGCGGCCGGCTGCAGCAGGTGGCGAGCGCCGGCGAGTCCCTCGTCAGGCTCATCGATGGCCTGCTGGACTACGCCGACCTCGACGCCGGCCGCATGCAGCTCGCCGCCGAGCCCCTGCACCTCGAGCAGCTGCTGGCCAGTGCTTTCGAAGCCGTGCGGCCGGCGGCCCAGGCCAAGCAGCTGGAACTGGTCTGCGACATCGCCTCGCCGGAGCTGCTGGGCGCGGCGGGCGCGCGCCGCGGCGACGTGGTGCGCCTCACCCAGCTCATCACCGAGCTGCTCGTCAACGCCGTCAAATTCACGCCAACCGGTCAGGTCAAGCTCAGCGCCGAGCTGGATGCGGCCGGCGGCTGGATCCTGCGCGTGCGTGACACCGGTCTGGGCATGGCGCCGGACCAACTGGCGCGCCTGTTCACGCCCTTCGCCCAGGCCGAGGCCGGCGCGACACGACGCTTTGGCGGCACGGGCCTGGGCCTGGCGATCTGCCGCGCGCTGGCCGAGCGCATGGGCGGAACCCTCTCGGCAAGCAGCGCTCCGGGCCGCGGCAGCGAGTTCGAGCTCAGCCTGCCGCCGGCTCCCTGCCCTGAGCTGGCGCCACCGCCCGCCCCGCCACCGCAGCGCGTGCTGCTGGTGCAGGCGGCCCACAGCGGTGGCCACGAAACGTTGACCGCGCTGCTGAAGGCGCTGGCACCGACCAGCCGCATCGACCTGCTGGCCCAGGGCCGCCAGGCCTTGTCCCGCCTGGTCACCGTGCCGGCCAGCCAGCCCTATGACCTGTTGATCGTCGACTGGGTGCTGCCCGACATGGAGGGCAGCGAGCTGCTGGCCTGCCTGCGCGACAGCGGCCCGTCGCGCGCCCGCCGCACCGTGCTGCTGAGCGCCTTCGACACGCCAGTGCTGCGCGAGCGCGCACTGCGCCTGGGCGCCGAGGCCCTGTGCAGCAAGCCCCTGCTGCCGCACATGCTGCGCCGCCTGCTGGACCTGGACCGCCCTCTGCCGGTCGACCTGCTCCTGCCCCTGCCCAAAGTCCTGAACCGGACAACGCCCGGCGCCGACCCGACCACGCTGATCAATGAGCTCGACACCCTGCTGGGCGAGGCCGACAGCAATGCGCTGACGTTGTGGGAGCAGCATGAATCCGCCTTCATCGAGATGTTGCCGGCACCGCGGGCCAAAGCCCTGGCGGGTGCCATGCAACGCTTCGATTTCGACGAGGCCCAGGCCGCGTTGCGCGGTGAGACCAAGGACGCAAGCCCGCCATGACGATGATGCTGCCCGAGTTCACCGGTACGTCACAGGCCACGGTGCTGGTCGTCGATGACACGCCGGCCAACCTGACGCTGTTGGCCCAGGTGCTCAAGCCCGACTACCGCGTGCAGCTGGCCGTCAGCGGCGCGAAGGCGCTGGAAATATGCCGCCGCCAACCGCCCGACCTGATCGTGCTCGACGTGATGATGCCGGAGCTGGATGGCTACGAGGTCKGCCGCCGGCTCAAGGCCGACCCGGCCACGCGCCGCGTGCCCGTCATTTTCCTGACCGCGCTGACCCGGCCCGAGGACG
>NZ_JBFUMO010000575.1:0-3629 GCF_054049355.1 Roseateles sp. P5_E11
CACATACACATACAGCGGCGCCAGCAGGCTCAGGAAGGGCATGGCGCAACTCAGGAACAGCGGGTATTTGACGAGCGGCGAGGTGCCCAGCACTGGCGCCGCGCGGCTGATGATCCAGGGGCCGAGGAGCCAGGTTCCCATCCAGCCGACCACGGCCAGGGCCGTCGTCTGTCCGAGCAGGCCGATGACGGCCGCCAGGGTCAGGCCGAACAGCCCCCAGACCGGTCGCTCCAGCGAGCGCAGCAGTTCATCCTGCAGCAGCAGCCCATCCAGTTCGTCGCTCGCGCCCATGCCCTCTCCGTCGGTGGCCGCGGAGTTTAATGAGCTCAGCGCGACGTCAGCGGCCCACCGGCCGACAGCGGTGCACCGCCGCGCAACTGCGCATCCAGGAAGGCGTGGCTGAGCCGGAAGCCGTCGCCGATGTCGGACTGGGCCGCCTCGGTCGCGCTGCCGCTGCGTGGGCCGCGCGAACCACCGCCCTGAGGCCCGTGCATGCCGCCGCCCTCGCCGCCAGCTCCGCCGCGTCCACGGCCACCCCCCATGCCGCCGCCGAGCGGAGCCTGGCCATGGCGCTGGTCCTGCACATGAAATCCTTCGGGCGCCATCGTGCCGGCCAGGGCGGCATGCGAGACGGCGCCGAGGTTCAGCAACCAGCCGCTGCCCGGCGCAAAGCTGTCGAAGGCCTGCCTGCGCTCGGCGGGGCGGCGCAGCAGGCCGAGCGGGTCCTGGTCGATCTCGCTGGTGATCAGCAAGGTGGCCACGCCGCCGGCCGGGGCCTGCATGGCCGGCGGGCTGATCGCAATGACGGCCTGCCAGCCGGCGTCGCCGCGTGCGTCGAGCGCGGTCTGCGCGCCGGTCTCGTAGCCGGCGAGGCTGGCATGGCCCCAGTCCAGTGCCGGCTGGGCCGCGCGCAGGGCCGGCAGCAGCCGGCGCAGCGCGTCGAGCCGGTCGGCGCGCAGGGCCTCGCCATAGTGCAGCAGGCCGAGTTCGCGGAACTCGCCGGTGCGGGCCAGCTCGGAACGCCATGCGGCTGCATCGGCCTCCAGCGGCTGCACGCCCAGCACCGTGTAGCCGGCCTGGGCCCAGGCCGCAGCCCAGCGCTGGCCGGCGTCGCTGCCCTGCCCCAGGCCGGGCAGATAGACGATGACGGGCTGGACCGCCGCAGCGCTTGCGCTGCGCGTGATGTGCACGCGCCGGCCCTGCAGTTCGAAGTTGCCCAGCGACAAATTCAGTTCGCGCGTCGCCGTCTCGGCCCAGGGCTTGGGCGGCGGTGGCCCGCCGGCGCAGCCGGCGAGACCGGCGAATGCGAGGGCGCACAGGAGCAGCAAGCGGCGGGCGGGGCGTGAGAGGCTCATGAGCCGCAACGATAGCCTTGTCACGTCGCTGCTTTGTTTCTCGTCGCGCTGGTCCCCTAGACTTCCGCCCATGAGAGCAGAAAAGATCGCCTTCATCGGTGGCGGCAACATGGCCAGCGCCATCATCGGCGGCCTGCTGCGCGCCGGCATGAGCCCCGCCCAGCTCATCATCGTCGAGCCCTATGCGCCGCAGCGCGAGAAGCTCGTCGGCGAGTTCGGCGTCGCGGCGCTGGCCGCGGGCGATGCTGGCCTGGCTGACGCGCAGACCATCGTCTGGGCCGTCAAACCCCAGCTCTTCGGTGCCGCCGCCGAGCCGGTCAAGGCCTGGCTCGGCGGGGCCCTGCACCTGTCGGTCATGGCCGGCATCCGCTCGGAATCCATCGTCACGGCCACCGGCAGCGAACGTGTCGTGCGTTCCATGCCCAACACGCCGGCGCTGATCGGCCAGGGCATCGCCGGCCTGTATGCGCGGCCGGCCGTGTCCGCCGACGAGCGCGCCACCGTCGAGCGCCTGCTCAAACCGACCGGCCAGACGCTGTGGGTCGAACGCGAGGACGATCTCGACGCCGTGACGGCCCTGTCGGGCTCGGGCCCGGCCTATTTCTTCTTCTTCGTCGAGGCCATGATGGCCGCGGCCGTCGACATGGGCCTCACGGCCGAGCAGGGCCGCCGCCTGGCGCTCGCCACCTGTGCCGGCGCGGCCGGGCTGGGCCTGGCGTCCGACGAGTCGCCGACCACGCTGCGGGAGCGTGTGACGAGCAAGGGCGGTACGACGCATGCGGCCATCACGTCGATGCAGGCGGATGCGGTCGACGCGGCCATCCGGCGTGCCGTGCTTGCCGCACAAAGGCGTGCCGCGGAACTCGGCAAAGAATTCGGCGTCTGAGTGGGTATTGCGACCAGAGACAGCCTGCGCGACTGGCTGCGGGCGCCGGGCTCGTTGAGCCGCCGCCTGGCCCGCCTGGGCGAGCGCTTCGAGGTGCAGGTGCTGCGCCAGGGCGTGGCGCCGTTCCGGGCGCTGGAGCGCGCGGCCCTGGGCCTGCCGCCGCGTGGCCTGACCGTCGTGCGCGAGGTCATCCTGCGCGTCGATGGCCAGCCCCTGGTGTGGGCGCGCTCTGCCGTGCACCAGCGCGCCACCACGGGCCCCTGGCGGGCGCTCAAGGGCCTGGGCACCAGGCCGCTGGCGCATCTGCTCTACGACGACTACCGCATCCACCGCAGCGAGCTGCAACCTCGCCGCCTCTCCCGCCACGGCCACACGCGCCGCCATGCCGAGCGGCAATGGCTGACGGCCACCGGCCAGCCGCCGTCGGCGCAGATGTTGTGGTCACGCAATTCGGTGTTCAGCCGCAGCGGCGCCCAATTGCGGGTGATGGAGCTGTTCGACCCGGGTTTGGCTGGCCAACGGCCCGGGCAGCGCGGCCGCTGACGTCCCCCGGAACARCAAGCAGGCCAGCTTGCCACCTGCCCTGGGCGCCGACACCAGCCGCCGGACTGCGCGCTTAGCTGTCGCTGAGCTGACGGGATTGCAATGAAACTGTTTTCATGAAGTCATAAATTCGCACCGAGCCCATAAACCCCCATAAACTCAGTCCGTATCAGAGGGGCGTTAGTAGACCCGCCGCGCAATGACGCACAGGTGGGCTGAAAGACCGGGGGCAGTGATGAACACGCGTGACGTAGTGATCTTCAGCGGCGAGCATTTTGTCGTGCCGCAATGCATTCAAAGAATCGACCATTTGTCGACCCATGGCTGGCAGCTGCGTTATGGCGGCACCAAGCTGTTCTCCGACCACAGCCAGGACGGCAGCGGCGCGCGCCGTGCGCTGGCCATGGCCACCAAGGAGCTGCTCAAACGTATCGCGACGCTGCCAGCGCCATCGCGCCTGCGCCGCACGCCCAGCCGCAAGAAGCAGAGCGATCTGCCTTCGGGCATCTCCGGCCCGATCGTGCGCCAGCGTGCCGGCAGCCGTGTCCGTGATTGCAGCTTCGCGGTAACCCTGCCTCGCTTCGGCGAGACGCCGCTGGCGCGCAGCGTCTACATCGGCACCGAGAACACCTACACGATCGAGCGCTACCAGGAAGCCCTGGAGCRCGCCGTGGCCCTGCGCGAGAAGGCCGAGACCGCCTACCAGCGGGCCGCGACCAAGGAGCGCCGCGCCCAGGCCCTGACGCTGAAGGCGCAGATGAGCGGCCTGCTCAGCAAAGCCTGACGCGAGTCATGTCGGCCCCCCTGGCGGGTCGAGCGCCGGGCCGCCCCTAGCCGGCCCGCGT
>NZ_JBFUMO010000576.1:0-3623 GCF_054049355.1 Roseateles sp. P5_E11
GCCTGGGTCACTGCCATGGCTTCCTTCTCCGCGACCGAGGCGCCTGCCGCGGGGTTGATGAGCAGCGCGGCAGATGCCACGGCGGCGAGGCACGGGATGCGGAAGGTGAGCATGGCGAAGGTCTGGCGGCAACAGACCTCTACTTTGCCGCGCCGGCCTTCAGAAAGCCATTCACGTCCAACCAGCGGACGAAGGCCGGGAACCAGCCCTCGGCGGTCTTGCCCGGGTAGCCGAGCCCAAAACCATGGCCGCCGTTCTGGTAGAGATGGAATTCGACCGGCCGGCCGGCATCGAACCAGGACTTGACGACGCCCATCTGGCCGCGGAACAGGAAGTCGTCGCTGGCGATGACGTTGAACATCGGCGGCGCGTCCTTGGGCACGTCGACCGGCCCCATGCCGCCGTAGATCGGCGCGATGAAGGCGAGCTTCATGGTCTTGGAGTTGAGCGTGCTGTGCATCGTCAGGCCCGCGCCGGCCGAGAAGCCCACCATGCCCAGCCGCCTGGTGTCGACGCCCCATTCCTTGGCGCGCGAGAGGATGAGGGCATGGGCCGCTTCGGCGTCGGCAAGCTGGTTGGCGAGGTCGGGCACCAGTGAGCGCGGGTTGCCGTCGCTCGATCCGGCCGCGGTGAACATGCGGTTCATCGAGTCCTTGAAGCCGTCGAGCGAGTCCGGCGTCGGCTGCAGCCGGTACTTGAGGACGAAGGCGGCAATGCCCTGGTCGGCCAGCGCCTGGGCCACCTTCCAGCCCTCGTTGTTGATCGACAGCCAGCGGAAGCCCCCGCCCGGCGCCACCAGCACTGCCGCGCCATTGCCCTTGCCCGGCGCGGGCAGGTAGGGCGTCAGCGTGGCGGTGGTGACGTTGCGCACCATCGGCTCGCCCCACTGACGGAACCAGCTCTCGGCGGCCGGCTGCTTGTCGACGCCGCCGGTGCCGAGCGGGATGGCGCGTGGCTCGGCGGGCGCCTGCAGCGGGTGGATGGTGCCGTCCTGCGCGAGGGCGCATGTGGCAGCGGAGGCCAGCAGCAGGGCCAGCAAGGTGGAGAGAAGTGATCGCATGGTCGTTGTCCAACGAGTTGATGGGTTAATGCGGCAGCAGCACCTGGCGCGCCAGCGAGAAGGTCGCGCGTTCGACCGGAGCGCCGGTGTCCGGCTGGCCGCCGCCCACGCTGAGGCCATAGCTGCCAGGCATGACCTGGCGCACGCCGTCGCGGTCCACGAAGCTCAGGTCGCGGGCATCGAGCCGGTAGCTCAGCTCGCGCCGTTCGCCCGCCTTCAGATGCAGGCGCTGAAAGCCACGCAGCGCCAGGCGCGGCCCGCCCTCGAAGCGCGGCGGCGCCAGGTAGAGCTGGGCCACCTCGTCGCCATCGCGCGTGCTGGTGTTGGTGATGGCCGTGCGCACCACCAGGCCCACGTCCTTGCCGTCGTCCTGCACCTCGAGCTTGGGCGCCTCGTAGCGGAAGCTGGAATAGCTCAGGCCATGGCCGAACGGGTAGACCACCGGCTTGTCAAAGAAGCGGTAGGTGCGCCCGGCCATGCGGTAGTCGTCAAACGGCGGGAGGTCGCTTGCGCTGCGGTAGAAGGTCACCGGCAGCCGCCCGGCCGGGTTGGCCACACCGGTGAGCACCTGCGCGATGGCCTGGCCGCCGCCCTCGCCCGGGTACCAGGCCTGCAGCACCGCCGCCGCGTTCGCCTGCGCCCAGGACAGGTCGATGGCGCTGCCGCTCAGGTTCAGCACCACCARTGGCTTGCTCCCCTGCGCCGCGGCCTGGAGATAGGCGCGCTGGTCCGCCGGCAAGTCCAGTGTCGTGCGGTCGCCTCCCTGGAAGCCTTCGATCTTGACGGGCATCTCCTCGCCTTCCAGGTCCGACGTCAGGCCGACGACGGCGACCACCACGTCAGCGCCCTGCACGGCGGCGCGCAGGTCAGCCAGCGGCTGGCGGGAAACGCGCTTCCAGACCATGCCGGGCGGCGCCCCGGCGCCGGACTCCGTCTCGAACTGCAGCGCATAGCGCTCGCCCTGCTTGAGGTCCACCTGCGTCAAGGCCACCGGCTCGGCCCATTGCGTCGGGCGCCTGGCCAGCGTCACATCACGGCCGGCGACGCGCACCTGGCCTTTGGCACCCGCAACGCCGAGTCGGTAGCTGCCCGTCTCGGGGGCGACGAAGAAGCCCGTCAAGACCACCCGCGTCACCTCGCCGGACTCGGGAAAGTCGCGCACGCGTGAGTCGAGCTGCGCCACGCCGTGGCTGGCGAAGGCCTTCTCCTGAAAACGGCGCTTGCCCGGCGCCACTGGGGAGCCAGGCTGGAGCTTGAAATAGCTGGCACGCAGCCCCGGGCTGCCGTCGGGCGCGACGAAGGCGCTGGCGGGCACCGGGTCGCCGTCGGTGATCGAGGGGCCGAAGGGCACGAGGCTGACCTGCGCCGCCGGGAACTGCTGGCGCAGGCCCTCGAAGACGGTCTGCGTCGGCCCGGTCTGGCCGGACGAGTAGTTGCCCCGCATCACACGGCGGGCATCGGCCAGCGGGCCGACGACGGCGATGCGGGCCGAGGCGCGCAGCGGCAGCACGCCGTCATTTTTCAGCAGCACCAGGCTCTCGAGCGCGGCGCGAAGCGCCAGCGCGCGCTGATCGGCCGAGTTGATCGCCTCGGCCTTCGGGAAGCTGCGCTCGCCCAGCCCCGGCAGATCGCCATTGCGCAGCCGCGCGGCAAACAGGCGCACCAGCGCGTTGTCGATGTCGGCCGCGCGGATGTAGCCGCGCGCCAGCGCCTGCTTGTAGCGCTCGCCCAGGCCCGGCGTGTGCGACAGCGTGGCGCCATTGCACTCGTTGTCCACGCCGGCCTTGAGGGCGGCGGCGGCTCCGGCCGGGGCGTCGGGCGCGTACTTGTGGTGGGCATGGATGTCGACGACGGCGTCGCAATCCGACACCACGTAGCCGTTGAACTTCCAGTCCTGGCGCAGCGTCTTCACCAGCAGGCTGTGGCTGGCGCAGGCCGGCTCGCCGTTGACCCGGTTGTAGGCGCACATGATGGAGCCGGCCTGCGCGTCGACTATTGCCGCGCGAAAGGCGGGCAGGTAGGTGTCCTCCAGGTCCTGCGCCGAGACCCACACGTCCACCGAATGCCGCGTGGATTCGGGGCCGCTGTGCACGGCGAAATGCTTGGGGCTGGCGATGACGTGTGGCAGCGCCGGGTCCGGCCCCTGCATGCCGTGCACGAAGGCCTTGCCGAGCGTCGCGGTCAGGAAGGGGTCCTCGCCATAGGTTTCCTGGCCCCGCCCCCAGCGCGGATCGCGAAAGATGTTGATGTTGGGCGACCAGGTGTCCAGCGCGCCGCCTATCTTGTTCGGGTTGGGCTTGCCGCGCCCCAGCGCGTAGACGGCCCGCACCTCGGTGCTGATGCTGGCCGCCACGTCCTGCATCAGGCGGTCGTTGAAGCTGGCGGCCAGGCCGATGGGTTGTGGGAAGTTCGTCGTCGCACCGGGGCCGAAGGCGCCGTGCAGCGACTCCGTCCACCAGTTGTAGGCCGGGATGTTCAACCGCGGGATGGCCGGCGCTCCGTTGAGCAGCTGCTCCGTCTTCTCGTCGAGCGTCAGCTGGGCCACGATCTGGCGGGCCTGGGC
>NZ_JBFUMO010000577.1:0-3622 GCF_054049355.1 Roseateles sp. P5_E11
ACCCTGCCGTTTGAACTCCAGGTCGGCTGGCGCTACACGCGCGCCGGCCGCGGCGGGCGGCGCAACCGCTTCATCAGCTTCATCTCGAGCGTGTCCATCCTGGGCATCGCGCTGGGCGTGGCGGCGCTGATCATCGTGCTGTCGGTGATGAACGGCTTCCAGAAGGAAGTGCGCGACCGCATGCTCAACGTCATCGCCCACATTGAGCTGCTGGAGTACACGGGCCAGGCGCTGCCGGACTGGCAGGCCACGGCGGCCAAGGCCAGGCAGAACCCCGAGGTGATGGGCGCAGCGCCGTTTGTCGCCAGCCAGAGCCTGATCGCGCGCGGTGAGGACATGCGCGGCGCCATCATCCGTGGCATCTCGCCGGCCGAGGAAGCGACGGTCACCGGCCTTGGTGCACAGCTCAAGGACGGCGTCTTCGCCCAACTGCAGCCCGGCGCCTGGAACATCGTGCTGGGCGCGGAGCTGGCACGCCAGTTGGGCGTGGGTGTGGGCGACAAGATCACCGTCGTCGCGCCCGGCGCCCAGGTCACGCCGATGGGCGCCTCGCCGCGATACAGGAGCTTCAATGTGGTCGGCACCTTCAGCGCCGGCCACTACGAGTACGACTCGGGCCTGGCCCTGATCCACATCGACGACGCGGCCAAGCTCTACCGCACCGGTGGCCCGACCGGCGTGCAGCTCAAGCTGCGTGACGTCCACGACGCCCGCCGCGTGGCAGCCGAACTCAAGGGCGCCTTGGGCCCGGACATCCTGGTGCGTGACTGGACGCGTTCCAACGCCAACTGGTTCGACGCCGTGCAGATCGAGAAGCGCCTGATGAGCATCATCCTGACGCTGATCGTCGCGGTGGCCGCCTTCAATCTGGTGTCCACGCTGGTGATGACCGTGACCGACAAGCAGAGCGACATCGCCATCCTGCGCACGCTCGGCGCCAGCCCGCGCTCCATCATGGGCGTGTTCATCGTGCAGGGCGCGGTGGCCGGCGTCATCGGCACGCTGTCTGGCGTGGGCCTGGGGCTGTTGGTCGCCTGCAATATCGACGTCATCGTGCCCACCATCGAGCGCCTGCTCAACGTCAGCTTCCTGCCCGGCAGCATCTACGTCATCAGCCAGATGCCCAGCGACCCGCAGCAAGGCGACATCGTGCCGATTGCGCTGGTGTCCCTGGCCCTGTCCTTCCTCGCCACGCTCTACCCAAGCTGGCGCGCCAGCCGCGTGCAGCCGGCGGAGGCGCTGCGTTATGAGTGATCAGATTCTTCAGGCCACGGCCTTGACCCGCCGCTTCAGCGAAGGCGGCCTGGACGTCACCGTGCTCAAGGGCGTGGACCTGCATGTGTCGCGCGGCGAGACGCTGGCCATCGTCGGTGCTTCGGGCTCGGGCAAGAGCACGCTCTTGCACCTGCTCGGCGGCCTGGACGTGCCGACCTCGGGCGCCGTCACGCTGATGGGCCGGTCGCTGGCGTCCATGGATGAGGCCGAGCGTGGCCGCTGGCGCAACCAGCAGCTGGGTTTCGTCTACCAGTTCCACCACCTGCTGCCCGAGTTCTCGGCGCTGGACAACGTCGCGATGCCGCTGCGCATCCGCCGCCAGACGCCTGCCCAGGCGCGCGAAACGGCCGCCGAGATGCTGGCCCGCGTCGGCCTGAAGGAGCGTGTGCAGCACCGCCCGTCCGAGCTGTCGGGTGGCGAACGCCAGCGCGTGGCCATCGCCCGGGCCCTTGTCACCCGCCCGGCCTGTGTGCTGGCCGACGAGCCCACCGGCAACCTCGACCGCGACACCGCCGCGGTCGTCTTCGAGCTGATGCTGGAGCGCGCCCGCGAGTCCGGCACCGCCTTCGTTCTCGTCACCCATGACCGCGATCTGGCGGCGCGCTGCGATCGGCAGCTGCTGCTGGTGGCGGGCCAGTTCCAAGCCCCTGCAACGACCGCATGACCCCGCGATTCATCCTCAAGCTTTCATGCCCCGACCGCGCCGGCATCGTGCATGCCGTCACCGGTGTGCTGCTGCGCGAAGGCGGCAACATCCTGACCTCCCACCAGCATGGTGACGCTGACCATGCGCGCTTCTTCATGCGCATCGAGTTCGAGGCCAAGGCTGAAGAGGGTGCGCTGCAGGCCGCGTTTGCGCCGCTCGCCGCCCAGTTCGACATGGATTGGGAGCTGGTGGCCCGCGCCCGCAAGACCCGTGTGCTGCTGCTGGTGTCCAAGCTCGGCCATTGCCTGAACGATCTGCTGTTCCGCGTGCAGACCGGGCACTTGCCCATCGAGATCCCGGCCATCGTCTCCAACCACCGCGACTTCTATCAGCTCGCGGCCTCGCACAACATTCCCTTCCACCACTTCCCGCTGCTGGGCGCCACCGACGCACAGAAGCAGGCGCAGGAAGCCAAGATCCGCGAAGTGGTGGCCGAAAACCAGATCGACCTCGTCGTGCTGGCGCGCTACATGCAGATCCTGTCGCCCGAGCTGTGCCGCGACCTGAGCGGCCGGGCCATCAACATCCACCACAGCTTCCTGCCCAGCTTCAAGGGCGCCAAGCCCTATCACCAGGCCTACGAGCGTGGTGTCAAGCTGATCGGTGCGACGGCCCATTACGTGACCAGCGACCTCGACGAGGGGCCGATCATCGAGCAGGAAGTCGCCCGCATCGACCACAGCATGCCGCCCGAGCAGCTCGTGGGCATCGGCCGCGACATGGAATGCGTGGCCCTGGCGCGGGCCATCCAGTGGCACGCGGAGCACCGGGTGTTGCTCAACGGCAACCGCACGGTCGTCTTCCGCTGAGATACAAGGGAAGGCATGTGGATCGACACCCACTRCCACCTCGACGCGGCCGAGTTCAACGCTGACCGCGACGCTGTCGTCGCGCGTGCCAGGGCCGCGGGCGTCGCGCAGATCGTCATTCCCGCCGTCGATGCGCACAACCTCGACACGGTGCGCCTGCTGGCCATCCAGCACGACTTCACCTACGCCCTGGGCATCCATCCGCTGTGCGTGATGGGCGCCGCCGCGGGCGATCTGGAAAAACTCGCCGAAGCGGTGGAGACGCATCATGCCGATCCGCGCCTCGTCGCCGTCGGCGAGATCGGCCTGGACTATTTCGTCGAGGGCATCGACCCCGACACCCAGCAGCATTTCTACGTCGAGCAGCTCAAGCTCGCCAAGCGCGCTGGCCTGCCGGTGCTGCTGCATGTGCGGCGCAGCGCCGACAAGCTGCTGGCCGGCCTGCGCCGTGTCGGCTTCACGCAGGGCGGCATTGCGCATGCCTTCAATGGCAGCGAGCAGCAGGCGCAAGCCTTCATCAAGCTGGGCTTCAAGCTCGGCTTTGGCGGCACGCTGACGTTTGAGCGCTCGCTGCAGATCCGCCGCATCGCGGCCAGCGTGCCGGATACAGCGCTCGTCATGGAGACTGATGCGCCGGACATCCCGCCGCAGTGGCTCTACAAGACGGCCGAGCAGCGTGAAGCCAGCCCTGGCCAGGCGCGCAACGAGTCGGCCGAGCTGCCGCGCATTGCCGAAAGCCTGGCCGAGCTGCGCGGCTGGACGCTTGAGCAGACGGCGGCAATCACCAGCGCCAACGCGCGCGCCGCGCTGCCACGGCTGGGCTGATCAGGCC
>NZ_JBFUMO010000578.1:0-3611 GCF_054049355.1 Roseateles sp. P5_E11
GCCAGGGCCTGGTGCAGGGGCGGTCCGAGTCTGAACTGCATGCGCACGCGCTGGCGGCGTACCGCCGCTACCGCAACGAGACCTATCCGTCCTGGAGCCCCATCGTCTGGCTGGGCCGCCGGCTGCGCGACCTGCTGCTGCTGCCCTCGACGCTCGCCGGCAGGCGCCACATTCAGGACTTGCCGCCGGAGCGGCGCAAGGTCCCTATCCGCTTCCTTGGCCTGTGGGACACCGTGGCGGCGTATGGGATGCCAGTGGACGAGCTCAAGTGGGGAATCTCGCTGCTGATATGGCCCATGGTGTCAAAGGACCATCACTTGAGCGTGCAAGTCCAGCGCGCCTGCCATGCGCTGTCGCTGGATGACGAGCGCCAGACCTTCCATCCCATCCTCTTCGATGAGGCTCACGAGGCTGCGCTGGTCGCCGCGAACAAGGTGCCGCCGGACCGGTTGACGCAGGTGTGGTTCTCCGGCGCCCACTCCAACGTGGGTGGCGGCTACCCGGAGGACCAGCAATCGCTGGTGACGCTGGACTGGATGATCAGCCAGGCCAGTGATGCAGGCCTGCGGCTGGACGCGCGAACCGTGCAGGAGGTGGCCCAGGAAAAGTCGCCCTTTGCCCGGCTGTACGACGCCCGCGCGGGCGCAGGCTCGTACTACCGCTACGCGCCGCGGCGCGTGGACATGGGCATGGACAAGACCACGGGCCAGCCCATCCGCGCCATCGTGCATGGCAGCGTTATCGCGCGCATCGCCTACGGCTCGGATGCCTACGCGCCGATCGCGCTGCCCGCCGAGTTTGATGTGCTGGCGCCGGACGGCTCGCTGCTGCCCATGGTGGGGTTCGAGGACCGGGGCATGAAGCTGTCCAAGTCCACGACGGCGCAGGCCAGCGTGGCGGCATCAAGGACCGAGAAGGTCAGGGTGGCCATCGAAAAGATCGGCGCGCCCTTGCAAGGCATGGTGGAACAGATCCGCGACACCGTCTGGTTGCGCCGGGTCGCGTATTTCGCGTTTTTGTTCGCGACGTTGGCGTTGGTGATTTATCCGTTGGACGCCAAGAAATTCGCCGCGGCGATGTTTGAAACGCTTGGCCGGGCCAACGAACAGCTGGGCGGCCGCGCGGAGGCTACATCGGACGGGATCAACGAGACCTTGAAGGGCATCGTCGAGCCCTGGAAGCCGCAGTTGCGCGAGCTGGCGCCCAATTGGGCCAGAGGCTGGGTCGAGGCCTTCTGCGAGCAGCCGTTCGGGATGCTGGTCGTCATCGCGATGGTGGGGGGCCTGTTCCAGGTCAGCAACTTCCTTCGGCAGCGCGTTCATGACCGTGCCTGGTTTGCCTGGCATGCTGACCGGCGCGAGGACTACGTGACCTGGGTCCGCGACTCGGCGAAGAACTCCACCCTCAAGGCGGCGGCGCTCCTGGGCGTCGTGGTGGTGGTGGTCCTTGCATACACCAAGTGGCAAACATGGGCCGATGTCAGCCCGGTTCTGAAGCTGCTGGTTGTAGCCCTGCTGGCGGTCCTGCTCTGGCGGGTGCGCGTCCAGCGGCGGATCGAGAAGGTCATCGACGGCCACGTGCCCAGCACGCCCACGCTGAAGGTGGCCCGGGTGTTGCGCAACAACCCGTTCCTGATTGGCGCGGCCTGGCTGATTTCCCGGGGCATCGTGCCGCTGATCTTTGCGTTGGCGCTGCTGTACCTGATCGTGGGCGGCGTCAGCCACTTCGTCGCGCGCAGCGCGGACTCGGCGGGAGCGTTCTGCACGCCTTCAAAATCTTTACGGGACGTCGGCGACAGTCCCCTTGCTCCTAAGGCGCGTTTCGACACGAGCGAGGTCTGCTGGGCCACGGGCCTTTCCGTCAAGGCGGACCAGTCGTATGAAATCGAGCTGGACACCGGCGCCAGCCCGCCTTGGTACGACAAGGGCGTCGAGGCCAGCGTGGCGGGGCTGAAGGCACGGGGCTGGCCGCACAACCTCTTTGCGCTCATCAAGCGCTCATGGGATGTCGACTACTTTGTTCCCATGATTCGCATCGGCCAGCGCGGCAACGTCGAGCCGGCCTTGAAGATGCAGCCTATTGAAAAGGGCTCTGGCAAGGCGAAGCTGACGTTCACGGCGTCGCGCGACGGTGAGCTGTTCCTGTACCTCAGCGACGCCATCGTGCCGGTCCCCTACATTGCCAACTGGTTCTACAGCAACAACTGCGGCTCGGCGGCCGTGACCGTGGGGCCTTCGCCGTCCGCCTCGGCCGCGAGCACCGCCGAGGCCACCCCGCCGGCGCCGGCTGGCGAAAACTGTCCGCGCAGGCATTGAGCGTGCGATGCCCGGACCGCGTGCCGGCATCGCGCTCCGACGTGCAGCGGCGTCCATTCACCTGTTGCGGCGCGTCGAGCTTGCCGCCTTCTGGTGCATGAGTTTGCCTCGGGGGAATTTGTTGGCGGCCTCATTAACTTTTGGGATGAGCCTTCCCCCAGCGCCGCCGATCATTCACAGGCCTACAGGCTCAAAGGGGAGTGAGACATGAGCGTGCCATTGCGTGCGATTGCGGCCTTGGCCGTCCTGGCGTTGGCAGGCTGCGCCAACTACAAGGCGATCACCAACTTCGCCGGTGAGACCACGAAGATGACGGGTGCCGTTCGACAGGAGATTCAGCAGGTCGCCAAGCTGTGCAATGACGCGGCGGACGTGCGCGTCTTGCTGTCGGAATCAACGCCAACGGGCGATGTAGAAGGTGCCAAGGCGCTCAAGAAGAGCTGTGGGTTGACGGGTGACGCCACCGTTGCGTTCCAGGAGGTCACTGTCGACACCTTGGAGCTCTACGCCAAGACCCTGCTAGCGATGGTTGACGACAAGCAGTTCGAGGTTCGCAGTTCCATTCAGGGAACGGCCAAGAAGTTGAGCGCACTCAAGGACAAGGACGGCGCTTCGATCGTCAATCCAAAGAAGGTCACCGCTGTCGCCAGCGTGTTGTCGCTGCTCGCTGATGTCCTTGTGAAGGCCGAGCGAGAGGACGGCATCCGGCGGCTGGTGGCCGCAGGGCCGGACCTCGTGGCCAACGCGCGCGTCTTGCGAAGCTTTTTTGTCGACGAGGCCCAGCAGTCCAACTACGACGGCTGGCTGACCACGACCGCGCGCGTGACGCGGGGCAGCGAGATCAGTGTGGGCATGGGGAAACCCATGGCCGTAGCGGAGCCCATCCGAACAGCGGAACTGCGCCGGCAGATCGGGGTGACTTCGAAGGCGATCGACTCCCGCCTGGCCAAGGCGGGCAAAGCCGGCGATGTGCCCACCAAGATCGTCGCCGCCATCGACGCCTGGATTGTCTCTGTGCCGGTGTTTCAGCAAGAGGCGCTCAAGTCGGACCCGCGTGCGCTGCTGAACCAGTTGGACGACTTCCGGACCAAGACACTTGAGGCTCGGGATGCCATCGAGGCGGGCTTTTAAGCACAGGAACAGAGCATGAGCACCGAAGCGAACAATGAATCCACAGGCACTTCCGGGCCTGAGCAGCAACTCATCGCGGTAGCCCAGGTCGGGGTTCAGCTTGACGAAGCCTCGCTGGCCTCGTTGAGAACGTTCCTGCACGACCAGCTTGATGCGCTCAATGAG
>NZ_JBFUMO010000579.1:0-3597 GCF_054049355.1 Roseateles sp. P5_E11
CCATTGGCGTCGAGTTGCGCAACATGAACAAGTCTCGGCCGGGAAGCCTTGTCTCTCTGAGCTTGTACGAGGGCGAGGGCAGCGGCGGCACATTGCTCGCATCCAGCAGCGTGGATGTGCGGGCCCTTCTTGGTGACGCCGGTGGCGCGGCGCTGGTGGACTTCAACCTTGGAGCCGTCAAGTTGCAGCCAGGGCAAACCTATTCCTTTCAGCTCACTGCATCGGACGAACGCTTCGGGGTGTCCTACTACTCCGTAGTCGGCGAAGACGCTTATCCAGGCGGTCACATGTTCAACGCCTTCGAAAGCGAGCCTCTAGGCGACCTGACGTTCAACGTCACCGCAGTTCCGGAGCCGGGCATCGCGGCGCTGCTGCTGATCGGCGGCGGCTGGCTTGCTGGTGTGCGGCTGCGCGCGGGGCGGCGCCGCTGATACGTGCATGCAGAGCCGGAGTGCGAACTGCCCCGCGTCTCTCACGCGCGCCTTCGACGCTGACCAACGATTCCGATCACGCCTAGCCCCATGGCCAACATAGGCCAGGTTTGCAACTCGGGGACAGGCGAACTAACGGCAAAGCGCACGTGTGCTCCTACTAGTTTGTCCGATTCTGCGGTCATACAAGTGAATGCTTGGCAGTTTGAATCTGGCGACGGTGTGAGCACATGCCCTGGAGAAAACGTATAGCTACCGGTAATGCGGATTTCATGACTACTTTCTGTTGATAAATTGATTTGACGGCCATCGTCCCACCCAACAGCGCCGGCGCCAGACAATTTGTAGTTAATCTTTTGAAGAAAGGTTCCAGACGTAACATCAAAAATATCGAGTTGATAGTCGACGCTCCAATATGAGAATCGAAGTTGTATATCTTTCGGTTCAACAACCGAGAGGCCCGTCTCAATCAAAAGGGTGTAACGCTTGTCTGTCGGGTCCGCCGATTGAAAATAATTGCTCTCAATCGTGAAGGTGCCCATGTGGTGAGTGTCGGTTGCAAAATTTACGCCCCCAATTGGCCCCGCGCTGTAGCTGCTCACATAATCCAGATTGGTCGAATATTCGATCTCAAAGCCGTCGCCTGTCACTGTGGCGGCATTCGAAGCGAACGCGAAAACGGCTGCACAGACTGCCGTAATTAGCTTGTTAATCATTTGATATTCCATAGTTTGTATGCAACGCGGAATGCAGTTGCGCGGCTATTGGGCATGCATTCGCAGCTCACAAGCAATCCCTTGCTCTCAAGGGGAGGAACTTCGCTGTTCCGCCAAAACCCGAAGGGCGAGGCCGGAGTCTGGGCCTGCATGGCTCGCAGCCAACAGGCCACCGCGCCTGCGGTGAATTCGGTTGTCGCGGTAATCGAGCGCGACGCACTGAACAAGCCTGACGAGATGGACCGGCCGACCTCACGATGCGGGGCGTCGTTGGTCCAAGGGAACCATTCGGGAGGTGCGCCGCCGGTCGCCACAGTTCGGCAAAGAAAGAGCCCCCACAGGCCTTCGCATGTGAGGCTTTGATTTGGCTCCCCGTTCACTCGTGATCAGCAGTCCAACCCGCGGCGATCTCGGCGCCTCATGAATTGCACGCCCGCCACTGAAGCCAGGCCCAGTAGCAGAAGCTGGTAGGAAGCAAGCTCCGGCACCGTCGAGACACCGAAATAGAGATCCGTCGCCGAAGGCGTGCCGAGCAGGATGGCGCTGCCGCCAGCGTAATTCCCTTCATTCGACCAGTAGACGCCGTACCGCGCGGACGCCGCACTGACTTCAAAGCTGTACGGCTGGCCACTCTGCACCGCGACGTTGCCGACGTTGAACTCGATGAGCCCTACCCAGCCTTGCAACGTGCCGATGCGCGAGTCGACGTTGACCGTTGAACTCCCCAGCACGGGGCCATTGAAACCTTCTCCGGCATACAGATTCAGGGTCAGCGTCTTGTCCTGCRCCAGCTGGGAGTCAATGTTCATGTTGATCACCCATAGCGAGATGGATCCGACGCTCGACAGCGTGGGCGTAAACGACTGGCCGAACGGCTGGAAAGCCGCGATCTGGATCTGCCCCACCAAGGTATTCGGCGGGAGCAGCGGGATGGAGGCATCTCTTTCGGCATACGCCGGAGCCATGACTGCCACCGTCGAAACGGCAAGGAGGAATTTCTTCAAGGCGGCCATGTCAATCTCCGAATTAAAGGCGAACCGGCAGAAGCCGCCGGCGCGACAGCAAGGCCCGTGCGCCCAGCGTGCCGAGCAGCCAGGGGTCGGCTCAGGGATGGGGTAACCGTCAGCTCGAACGTGACCTTATTGCTGTGCAAAGGATAGTGGCCGCCAAGATTGACGCCCTCCCTAATGTGGCGCGCGTGTGGCCGCTTGGCTGGCCCTTTGTCTCAGTGGCAGCTCTCGCGGCACCTGTGCCAGTTCGTGGGCGTTTGGCTGGCGGTCGGCGTCTGCGAGAAGACAGGCTTGCGCGAGGGCTGACATCGACGCCAAGAAAGAAGCCCCATCCGCTTGCACGAATGAGGCTTGATTTGGCTCCCCGACCTGGGCTCGAACCAGGGACCTACGGACTAACAGGTGTATGTCCGACCTGTGCACGTTACGAACCAGAATTCGCGCTTCTGCGATACCCTGAGCGAGCCATGAAAGAAGAGTCTGTGAGCGCGATAGACGAGGAGCGTCTCATGCAGCTCATTGCCGACGTGCGAACGAAAGGGGAGGGGCACTTGAAATCGCCGGAGGGAGCTGCGTTGCTGGACCACATGAGTCGCGAGAGCGCGCTTGCGAAGTTTGATGACAACCACATGGTCTACGCCGGCGGCTCCGTTTGTTCGGCCCACATGAATGTGCTGGCCGACTGGTTGCTCGAGTATTCATCCGCCAGAGGGGTGGAGCCCCCGGTACGCAGGTTGGGCGAATTCCTGCGATCCAGCGATGTCGCCGCTATTCAGGTCGCCTTGCTGGCCGGGGTGCGGTTCAGCGAGCCGTTTTGTGTTACCGATTCACTCACGCTGGTTCCCATCGAAATGTTGAATCGCGGAGGCATYCGCCAATGGATGGACAGTGCTACCTTTAACCCACCCACCGGTCACTGGGACATGCTGTTGTCAAAGCAGTTTTGTCCGTCAGCTGCAGTAGTGAAGAACTTCAGAATGCCCTGTGGAATGACTCCGAGAGATGAGTATTTCACGCCTCTCGATAATCCACCTTCACTCGACTGCGAGCCGCGCGCTATCAAGGTGCTAAGCACATTGCTCACCGTGGTTGGACCGTCTGTAAACCAGCTGCTCACGGTGTGGTCGGAGCCTGATGAAGATGTTCCGGGACTTTTTGGCTTTGGAGGTGCTTACCCGCATTTGCTGTCGTCTTGGGAGCAAGGAGGGGAGACGCGAACGCTATCAGCTGAAGATTTGGCCGTGCTTCCGGATCTCTATAAACGCTTTGTGGCGTTGCCCGCCTCGTTTCAATCGGCGCTGACTATTGCTCTTGAGCGCCTCAATTCGTCGTTGCGGCGCCGCCAGCCTGTCGACCAGGCTATTGATCTTGGCATCGCGATGGAAACGCTGCTTCTTGATGGCAAGTCTCAGGATGGCATTGCGCTCCCGTTTCGGCTAA
>NZ_JBFUMO010000580.1:0-3594 GCF_054049355.1 Roseateles sp. P5_E11
AGGGCGGCGACCTGCTCGACGGTGACGAACTTCTTGGTGGGCTGGGCAGCCAGCAGCACGTTGCGCACGACCTCCTCGGGGCTGATGCCGCGAGCCTTGGCCGTGCCGGGGATCTGCTGCTCGACCAACGGTGTCAGCACATAGCCGGGGCAGACGGCGTTGACCGTGATGCCGCCCTCGGCCACTTCCAGGGCCACCGTCTTGGTAAAGCCGGCGACGCCGTGCTTGGCCGTCACGTAGGCCGACTTGTAGGGGCTGGCGACCAACGCATGTGCTGAGGCGATGTTGACGATGCGCCCGAAGCCCTTCTTCTTCATCGCCGGCAGCGCCAGCCGCGTGGTGTGGAAGCAGGCCGACAGGTTGATGGCCAGGATGGCGTACCACTTGTCGACGGGGAATTCGTCCACCGGCGCTACATGCTGGATGCCGGCGTTGTTGACGAGCAGGTCGATGCAGCCGAACTCGGACAGGGCCTTGCCCATCATGTCTTCGATGGCTTCGGGGCGGCTCATGTCCGCGCCGTCGTAGCGCACCTGCACGTCGTACTGCTCGGCTAGGTCGGCACGCAGCGTTGCGATCGCRGCAGCGTCGCCAAAACCGTTGAGGATGATGTTGGCGCCTTGGGCGGCCAGGGTGCGCGCAATGCCCAGGCCGATACCTGAGGTCGAGCCCGTGACGAGGGCGGTCTTGCCAATGAACATGATGCGAGTGCTCCTAGTGATTCGTGGGTTGGGCAGGCGGTGGCGTATCAACGTCCGCGGTACGCGTGAAGCGCAGATGAGTGACGTCGGCAGGGAAGAAGAGGCTCCAGGTCCACTCGACCCAGATGCGCACCTTGCGGCCCGGCGTGGGCATGCGCATGAGGTAGTAAGCCCGCCACAGCAGCCATGCAGGTAGCCCGGTGAGCTTGATGCCGAAGACCTGTGCCACACCGCGGTGATGGCCGGTCGTTGCCATCATTCCGCGCGACACATGGTTGAAGGGGCGGGTTGGCTGGCCGGCGATATGGCGTAGCAGGTTGCGCGCGAGTTGCTCGGCCTGGGCCACAGCGAACTGCGCCGTCGGCGGGCAGAGCTGGGTGTCGGCCAGGTTGAGGGTGGCGGCGCAGTCGCCGAGGGCCCAAAGGCCAGGCCGCTCAGGCACCTGCCCATCGGGGTCGGTCACGATGCGGCCACGCAGAGTCGTGAGCCCCAGGCGCTCTACCAATGGGTTGCTGCGTGCGCCGATGGTGCAGACGACGGTGGCGGCCGGCAGACGTTCGCCGCTGGCCAGGTCAACGCCATAGGCGTCAACGTTGGCAGCACGCGCGCCCAGGCGCACGTCCACGCCGCGCTCCGCAAGCGACTTGGCGGCCGAGATGCCCAGTGTGGCCGGCAGTTCCGGCAGCAGTCGGTCGCCGTCGTGCAGCAGCGAGACGCGCAGCTCGTGGGCCTTCACGCGGGGATAGCAGCGCAGTGCRCTGCGGATGAAGTCCACCACGGCACCGGCCACCTCGACGCCCGAGAAACCTCCGCCGATGACGACGAAGTGGCCCAGCGAGCGCCGATGCGCCTTGTTGTGGCTCAGCTCGATGTGGGCCAGGCGCTGCAGCAGGCGGTTGCGGATGTGCATCGCGTCGCCCACCAGCTTGAGCGGCAGCGCATGCTCGGCCAGGCCCGGGATGATGTTGAGGTTGGCGCGCTGACCGAAAGCCAGTACCAGATGGTCGAAGCTCATCTCCAGCGGGCCGGCCAGCGTGGAGCAGCTGAGGGTCTTGGCCGTGTGGTCGACACGCTCGATGCGCCCCATGATGAAGCGGGTCGTGACCAGCATCTCGCGGATCGGCGCGATGACGTGCTCAGGGAACACGGCCGCCCCCACCACCTCGGCCAGCATGGGGTTGAAGGTGGTGTAGCTCTCTTCGCTGAGCAGCACGAGCTGCCAGCCCGGCGGCAGCTGCGCCTCCAGGCGGCGGGCCAGCGTGGTGCCGGCAAAGCCGCCGCCGGCGATGACCAGGGTCTTGAGGGGTTGGGTGGGGGTGTTCATGGGCTTGCTCGTCAACGGGGAGAAGCTTAGGAACCGGGCCCCCGGCGCGGAAATCGCAACAATTCATCGCGCCATCGGCGGCGGTTATCGACGACGTGCTTTTTCACTGAAAGGTTTTGCGTCCGTCCTCGACCGAGGTGCGCATGGAGCTCTACCAGATCCGCTATTTCCTCGCCGTGGCCGACACGCTGAACTTCACGCGTGCGTCGGAGCGGTCCTTCGTGTCGCAGCCGGCGCTCACCAAGGCCATACAGCGGCTGGAGGAGGCCATTGGCGGGCGGCTCTTCGACCGCACCAAGAACTCGGTGCAGCTCACCGAGCTGGGTCGGGGCATGCTGCCCAACTTCCGCCAGATCTACGAGACGGCCAACCACGCCCGCGAAGAGGCCAGGCGCCTCACGCGCGTGCAGCGCGAGGTGGTGCGCGTAGGCGTCATGTGCACCATCGACTTCCACCAGGTGCTGCCGGGCTTCGTGGAGAGCCAGGAGGGCCGCACCGAGGTGGAACTGAGCTTTCGCGAGGGCAACCTGGAGGCGCTGACCGACGCGCTGGATCAGGGCGATGTTGACGTGGGCATCATGTGCTCGCCCTATGAGATCCCCAAGCGCTTCGCCACCACGCCGCTGTTCAGTGAGGACTACGTGCTGGCCATCGGCGACGACCACCGTTTCAGCGGCCGCACCAGTGTGGAGATGGTGGAGCTCAACCGTGAGCGCTATTGCGAGCGTGTGATGTGCGAGTTCTCGACCTACATCGAGCGGCTGCTGCGCGATCGCGGCGTACGGCTGGAAGTGGTGCAGCAGTCATCCCGCGAGGACTGGATACAGGCTTTGGTGAGAGCCAACTTCGGCGTCGCCTTCATGCCCATCTCCATCGCCCGGGCCGCTCGGCTAGCGTACGTAACCATGTCGGACGTGCCCATCGTGCGCGAGGTCGCCGTGCTGACCCAGGCCGAGCGTCCCACAAGCCCAGCGCAACAGGCCGTCATTGATTCGCTCGTGAACCACAGCTGGGAGGAGGGGCGGGCCGGGCTGCCCCCCTAGAACCATTCCTCGACGGTTCCGCGACCGTTCGGCAAGCTGCCGGCAAGGCGGCGCTTTGTAAACTGAGCCATCGCGATTGCCATGGGACACCATGACCGACTTTGCGCTCCAGGTTGAAGGCCTGCGCCCTCATCTGCTGAGGTTCGCGCGGGCTCAGTTGAGAAACGATGCATGGGCCGAGGACGCGGTGTCTGAGTGCCTGCTCGCCGCACTGGAGCGCCCGCAGTCCTTTGGTGGCCAGTCCCAGCTCAAGACCTGGCTTATCGGCATCCTCAAGCACAAGCTTGTTGATCAGTTGCGCCGCAACACCCGTGAGGCGACGGTGCTCGTTGGCGAGGACGGCGAGGACCTGTTCGACGACCTATTTCAAGCCGACGGCCACTGGCGCGAGGCGCCGCGCGACTGGGGTGACCCTGATGCCGCCTGCTGCCAGAAGCAGTTCTTCGAGGTGCTGCAGGTCTGCTGCGAGCACTTGCCGCCCACGCAGGCCCGCGTGTTCATGATGCGCGAGTGGCTGGAGTTGGAG
>NZ_JBFUMO010000581.1:0-3594 GCF_054049355.1 Roseateles sp. P5_E11
CATCAAGCGGACTCCTCGCTGATGCTCTCGCCCACAGCCGTCACCGCGCCGGGCAGGGTAGGCCGGGTCAGGCGGTAGCGGGCCAGCGCGGCCGCGCCGACGGCGACGGCATTGGCGCCGAACAGCGAGGTGCGCACGCTCGGCGGTGGCAGGCTGGCCGCTGCGGCGTAGTCGAGCAGCGTGTCCAGCGCTGGCTTCAGGAAGGGCTCGCCCAGTTCGACGACCGAACCGCCCAGCACGATGCAGGCGGGGTCGTAGGCGGTGGCCAGGTTCTGCAGCAGCACGCCGAGATAGCGGCCGGCGGAACTCACGGCCTTCAGCGTGTGCGCGTCCTCGTCGACGAGATGGGCGCGTACTTCGGCCAGCGAGCGCAGTGTCGTGCCATCCTCACTGCCGCCGAGCATGGCGCGCGTCGCGATCAATGCTTCGGCGCAGCCGCGTCGGCCGCAGGAGCAGCGTGGCCCGTTGAGCTGCAGCACCATGTGGCCCACCTCACCGGCGAAACCGCGGCTGCCGGTGAGCAGGCGGTCGCCGACGATGACGCCGGCGCCCAGGCCCTGGTTGATGGACACATACAGCAGCGGGTCCGACGTCGGCGCGGAGTTGAACTCCATTTCGCCCAGGGCCGCCACATCGGCTTCGTTCTGTATGAAGAGGGGTACGCCAGCGAGCGAAGTGTCTTGCAGCTTTTCGCTGAGCAGGGCACCAAAGGGAATATCGCGCCAGCCCAGGTTGGGCGCGAAGTGCAGCACGCCGCGCGCCTCGTTGACGCCACCGGGCAGGCCCACGCCGATGCCCAGGATCTGCTGGCCGGCATCCAGCTGCTTGCGCAGCTTGAGCAGCGCCGTGGCGAGGCTGGCGATGCAGGCCTTGGCTGTGCGGTTGGCGCTGTAGTGGGCGACGGTCCAGGCCAGCACCTCGCCGGTCAGCGAGGTGGCGACGACGCGCACGGATTCGATGCCGACCTCGGCGCCGAGCAGCACCAGCCGGGCGGGATCGATGAAGAGGGGGGTGGGGCGGCGGCCCAGGTCGCCGGTCGCGACGACCTCGCGTTCGGCCAGCCAGCCTTCAAGAATCAGTTCGCGCACCAGCAGGCTGACAGTGGACTTCGTCAAGCCGACGGCAACGGCCAGGTCGGCACGCGACAGCCCCGGATTGGCACAGAGATGTCGCACCAGCGCCATGCGATTGATGACCTTGAGCAGCTGTTGGCTGCTTGCGGCTTCGGCCTGCATTTGTCTCCTAGTCCTGCCCATGCTTATGACGGGCTTGGTGCCATATTAGTTCGGCCGTCGTACGAAGTAAATACGGTAAAAGCCCCTAGCGCGACACAGCCCGACTCGCCGAAGATCGCGCCGCCCGCCGGTCCTGTGGTGAGGCTCCATAAAAACTGGCCCAGAGACAGCCATGTCCGATCCCTCCATCCGCAAGATCGTCATCGTTGGCGGCGGCACCGCCGGCTGGATGGCGGCTGCGCCGCTGGCTCAGCGCTTTGCGCAGGCCGGCCAGGGCGCCTGCGAGATCGTGCTGATCGAGTCGCCCGACATCGGCACCATCGGCGTCGGCGAGGCCACGCTGCCGCCCATCCGCGCCTACAACCAAACTTTGGGCCTGGACGGCGCCGAGTTCGTCAAGCGCACCCAGGGCAGCTTCAAGCTCGGCATCGAGTTCCGCGACTGGGGCCACGTCGGCCATCGCTTCTTCCATGGTTTCGGGGACTTCGGCCCGGCCATCGACGCGCGCGCGCCCTGGCAGCACTGGCTGCGCTTGCAGCGCCAGGTCGACGGGCTGCCCAGCTACGAGGACTGGTCAACGTCCACCGTCATGGCCAGGCGCAACCGCTTCACGCCCCCCGAGGGCGGGGCGCCGTCGGCGGCCAATGCCTATTCCTTCGCCTACCACTTCGACGCCGGCCTGTACGCCGCCTTTCTGCGCGAGTACGCGATGGCGCGCGGTGCCCAGCGCATTGAAGGGCTGATCGTCGATGTCGAGCTGCGCCCCGGGGACGGCTTCGTTGCTGCGGTCAAGCTCAAGGACGGCCGCCGCATCGATGGCGACCTCTTCATCGATTGCTMGGGCTTTCGCGCCTTGCTGATCGGCGGCGCGATGCAATCGCCCTTCGAGGACTGGAGCGCGCTGCTGCCCTGCAACAGCGCCCAGGCCGTGCCGAGCGAGCGTGTCGAGCCGCTGACGCCCTACACGATGTCGACCGCCAAGGCGGCGGGCTGGCAGTGGCGCATTCCGCTGCAGCACCGCACCGGCAATGGCCATGTCTATTGCAGCCAGTTCATCAGTGACGATGAAGCCGCCAGCACGCTGCTGGCCGGGCTGGACAGCAAGGCGCTGGACACGCCGCGCCAACTGCGCTTCACCACTGGCCGGCGCAAGCAGGGCTGGGTCAAGAATGTTGTCGCCATCGGCCTGGCTTCAGGCTTTCTGGAACCGCTGGAGTCGACCAGCATCCAGCTCATCATGGACGGCGTCGGCCGCCTCATCCAGTTCTTCCCGGACAGGCAGTTCAAGCCCCACCTGGCGGCCGAGTTCAACCGGCGCATGGCCCTGCAGTACGAGTCCATCCGCGACTTCATCGTGCTGCACTACAAGCTGACCGACCGACGCGACGCCGAGCTGTGGCGCTACTGCGCGGCCATGCCGATCCCGGACACGCTGGCCCACCAGATCGAGCTCTTTCGCAGCGCGGGCCGTGTTGCCATCCTCGACCCCGACGGCTTTGCCGAGCCGTCGTGGGTGTCGCTCTTCTTCGGCCTGGGCCTGCGGCCCGAGAGCTACGACCCGTTCGTCGACCACATCGACCCCGAGGCCCTGCTGCAGCACTTCGTGCGCCTGCGCCAGGCCATCACACACACCGTGGGCGGCATGCCCGAGCACGGCGACTACGTCGCGCGCCACGTCAAGGCGCCTTCAGCCTAGGAGACCCGACAGACCAACCAAGCAAGAGGGGCCGGCACACCTGCCGGCCGACCGGAGACAACAAGGAAGATTGATTCATCATGAAGTTCACTGACGGACAGTGGATGCATCAGCCGGGCGTGGCCGCACATTACGCGGCCGAGGCCTATGCGATCGAAGTCCACGAAGACCGCCTGGTCGTGCTCGCCACGACCCGCCCCATCAAGCACCGCGGCGACACGCTGCAAGGCCCCACGCTCACCGTGACGCTGAGCTCGCCGTTGCCCGGCGTCGTCCGCGTCAGCGTCGAGCACTACGCCGCGTCGAGCGCGCCGCGCCTGCACATCCCCATGCCCGGCGCTGGCAAGCATCCAGTGCAGATCGACAACGGCGACACCCAGGCCACGCTGACCTCGGGCGCGATTTCTGTCGACGTCAAAAAGGGCGAAGGCTGGAGCCTGACCTTCCGCGAGGGCGACCGCGTGCTGACCAAGAGCGACTGGCGCGGCCTGGGCTTCATCCAGTGGGCCGGCAAGGACGGCCTGGTGCGCCACCACGTCCACGACCAGCTGTCGCTGGGCGTGGGCGAGAACGTCTACGGCCTGGGCGAGCGCTTCACGCCCTGGGTCAAGAACGGCCAGATCGTCGAGAACACCAACAAGGACGGCGGCACCGCCTGCGAGC
>NZ_JBFUMO010000582.1:0-3592 GCF_054049355.1 Roseateles sp. P5_E11
TCCAAAGCGCGAGTCGCATTGGCCTTGTTGATCAGGGCACTCATCTCGGCCGCACGCTCGATGGTGCGGTCGAACTGAAAGTGCAGCGTCGGCACCGTGTGGATCTGCAGGCGCTTGAACAGGCCGTTGCGCAGGAAACCCGCGGCCTCGTTCAGCGCTTCCTGCGTTTCCTTCGGGTCACCGACCAGTACCGAGAAGAACACCTTGGCATGGGCGTAGTCGGGCGTGACCTCGATCGCATTGATCGTCGCCATGCCGATGCGCGGATCCTTGAGCTCGCGGATCAGCTCCGCCAGATCACGCTGGATCTGGTCGGCGACTCGGAAAGCTCGGTTGGGGATGGCGCGTTTGTGTCTCATGGCAGGTTTCCTGATCAGGCTGTTTGCGCGGTTCACGCGCGGACAGCCAACAAAGAACAAACCCCGCCCCGAGGGGCGGGGTTAACCCTCGGGATTGGAGGTCAGAGCGTGCGGGCCACTTCCTTGATCTCGAAGAATTCGAGCTGATCACCTTCCTTGATGTCGCTGTAGTTCTTGAGCTTGATACCGCACTCGAAGCCTTCCTTGACTTCGCGGACGTCGTCCTTCTCGCGGCGCACCGAGTCCACCTCGCCCGTGTAGACGACGGTGTTCTCGCGCAGCAGTCGGAAGCGAGCGCCACGGCGAACCAAACCGCTGGTGACCATGGAGCCGGCCACCGTGCCGATCTTGGAAGCGACGAACACGACGCGGATTTCGGCCGTACCCAGCGCTTCCTCGCGCTGCTCGGGCGCCAGCATGCCGGACATCGCCTTGGTCACGTCATCCACAGCGTCGTAAATGATGCTGTAGTAACGCAGATCGACCGCGTTGCCTTCGGCCAGCTTGCGCGCACCGGCATCGGCCCGCACATTGAAGCCGATGATGACGGCCTTGGAGGCGATGGCGAGGTTGATGTCGCTCTCGCTGATGCCACCAACCGCCGCGTGGACGATCTGCACCTTGACCTCGGCGTTGCTGAGCTTGAGCAGCGAAGCGGCCAGCGCTTCCTGCGAGCCCTGCACGTCGCTCTTGATGATCAGCGGCAGCGTCTGCACGTCGCCGGCGCCCATCTCGCTGAACATGTTCTCCAGCTTGGCGGCCTGCTGCTTGGCCAGCTTCACGTCGCGGTACTTGCCCGAACGGAAGGTCGCGACCTCTCGGGCACGGCGTTCGTCGCCCAGCACCATGAACTCATCGCCAGCTTGCGGCACTTCGGTCAGGCCCTGGATTTCGACCGGGATGGACGGGCCAGCCTCGGTACAGGCCTTGCCGTCTTCGTCCAGCATGGCGCGCACACGGCCGAACGTGGAGCCAGCCAGCACGACGTCGCCGCGCTTGAGCGTGCCGCTCTGCACCAGCACCGTCGCAACCGGGCCGCGGCCCTTGTCCAGCTTGGCTTCGATGACCAGGCCCTTGGCCATCGAGGCCACCGGCGCCTTCAGCTCCAGCACTTCGGCCTGCAGCAGCACTTGCTCCAGCAGGTCGTCAATGCCCTGGCCGGTCTTGGACGACACGCCGATGAAGGGCGACTCACCACCGAATTCTTCCGGCACGACCTGTTCGGCCACGAGCTCGCTCTTCACGCGCTCGACGTTGGCGTCGGGCTTGTCGATCTTGGTCATCGCGACCACGATCGGCACGCCAGCCGCCTTCGCGTGGTGGATGGCTTCCTTGGTCTGGGGCATGACGCCGTCGTCGGCCGCGCAAACGAGGATGACGATGTCGGTTGCCTTGGCACCGCGGGCACGCATCGCCGTGAAGGCCGCGTGACCCGGGGTGTCCAGGAAGGTGATCATGCCGCGCGGCGTATCGACGTGATAAGCACCGATGTGCTGCGTGATGCCACCAGCCTCGCCTGCGGCGACGCGGGCACGGCGGATGTAGTCCAGCAGCGAGGTCTTGCCGTGGTCGACGTGGCCCATGACGGTGACGACCGGGGCGCGCGACAGCGACTCGTGCTCCTGCTCGGCGGTGCCCTCTTCTTCCAGGAAGGCGTCCGGATCGTCCAGCTTGGCGGGGAAGGCCTTGTGACCCATTTCCTCGACCAGGATCATGGCCGTCTCTTGGTCCAGCTGCTGGTTGATGGTGACCATCTGGCCCAGCTTCATCAATTGCTTGATGACCTCGGCGGCCTTGACCGACATCTTGTGGGCGAGGTCGGCCACCGAGATCGTCTCGGGGACGTGCACCTCTTGGATCTGCATCTCTGCAGGTGCCTGGAAGTTGCCTTGGCCATTGCCACCACGGTCATTGCCGCCACGACGGCCACCGGCACCACCGCGCGCCGGAGCACGCCAGTTGCCGCCGCCACCCGGGCGATTCGCGCCGGCGGGACCGGCACCGATGGTCTTGAGGCCGCGCTTCTTGGCGGCGTCATCGGCCCAACTGGACGACAGCTTCTCGGACTTGACCGACTTCTTGTCGCCCGGCTTGCCGGCGCCTGCGCCCGCTGCAGCAGGTGCTGCGCCTGGCGTGCCGGCCTTCTTGTGGATGGTGCCCTTGATGCCCGCGGCGGCTTCGGCCGGCTTGGGCTCTTCGGGCTTCTTCGCGACCAGCACCTTTTTGGGTGCATTCATCATCGCGCGGATCTTGGCGGCCTCGTCCTCGGCGGCCTTGCGGCGGCGGGCCAGGTCGTCCTGCTTCTGCTTCTCTTCRGCAGCGGCATCGACGGCCTTGACGACGCGCAGCGCCGGCTTGGCCACTTCGGGCGCGGGCGGTGGCGGGGCGACGACTTCAGGCGCAGGTGCGGGCGGCGGCGGCGCAACGACTTCAGGCTCGGGCGCAGGCGCGGCGGCCTTGGCACCGCGCTTGGAGGCGGCCTTGTTGATCGCGGCAGCTTCGGCGGCGGCAGCAGCGGCATTGCGCTGGCGGGCCTCGGCCTGCTCGACGGGCGTGACCTCCGGCTTGGCGGCGGCAGCTGCAGCGGCAGCTTCGGCAGCGGCCTTGGCGGCGGCTTCGGCGGCAGCCTGCTCCTCGGCGCGGCGCGCCTCGGCAGCTTCACGCGCGGCGCGCTCGGCGTCCTCGCGAGCCTTCACCTTGGCGGCGAGTTCCTCTTCCTGGGCACGCAGCGCGGTGGCTTGGGCCTGGGCTTCTTCCTCGCGGCGCACCAGTTCGGCGTCGTCGGGGCCGGCAGCGACCTCGTCGTCACGCTTGACGAAGGTGCGGGTCTTCTTGACCTGGACCTGGATCGTGCGGGCCTTGCCACTGGCATCGGCTTGCTTGATCTCGGTGGTCGACTTCTTGACGAGCGTGATCTTCTTGCGATCCGCACCGGCAGTGCCGTGGGAAGAGCGCAGGTGGTCGAGCAGGCGTTCCTTGTCGTTCTCGCTCAGCGAGTCGTCGACGGAAGACTTCTTGACGCCCGCGGCATGCAGCTGCTCCAGCAGCGTGCCCGCCGGCTTGCTCAGCTCGGCGGCGAATTGGGCGACGGTAGTCACGGCCATGTGGGGATCCTTCAAATTACTTTCGGTGCGGCGCGGCGTGTGTTGATCAGGCGTTGAACCAGTGTTCGCGGGCCTTCATGATCAGCGCGCGCGCAGCGGCCTCGTCTTGGCTGGTCAGCTCGACCAGTT
>NZ_JBFUMO010000583.1:0-3579 GCF_054049355.1 Roseateles sp. P5_E11
GTTTTGACGTCGAGGCGGCGCGCTTCGGCATCTATCGGCCGCCGCTGCGCTCCGAGGCTTGGCTGCAGCGCTGGCGCTGGGTCGACGGCATCGGCTCGCGCTGGTGGCCGGTGCTGGGCGCCGTCTATTTCATCCAGGCGGTCAAGCGCGTGCACGGCATGCGCATGATCGGCCTGGCCAAGAACTCGCGTGCAGCGGCAAAAAAGGCGCCCGCCGTCGCGCTGAACAACCATCACAAAAAAGAATGACCGAACCGACCCCCAAGCCCACCACCCTCATCAAGCGCCCGCAGGTCACCATCTATACCGACGGCGCTTGCAAGGGCAACCCCGGCCCTGGCGGCTGGGGTGCCTGGCTGAGCAGCGGCGGCCACGACAAGGAGCTCTTCGGCGGCGAGCGCGAGACGACCAACAACCGCATGGAGCTGACCGCGCCCATCGAGGCCCTGGCCTCGCTCAAGCGCAGCTGCGACGTCGTCGTCTACCTGGACAGCGAATACGTGCGCAAGGGCATCACCGAATGGATCATCAACTGGCAGCGCCGTGGCTGGAAGACGGCCGACGGCAAGCCGGTCAAGAACGCCGACCTCTGGCAGCGGCTGGACGCGCTGCGCAAGTTGCATACGGTCGACTGGCGCTGGGTCAAGGGCCATGCGGGCGACCCCGGCAACGAGCGCGCGGACATGCTCGCAAACAAGGGTGTCGCCTCCCTCAGTAAAGTCCGCGCCACCTAAGACAGAAACCGCCTCATGAAGCTGCTGCCCTTGCTGTTCGCGCTGTGTGTTGCCGGCGCTGTCCAGGCCCAGACCTACACCGTGGTGTGTGCCAAGACCGCCTGCGGTCACCTCAAGGTCACCGAAACGGCCACCCGCCTCGAGACCGACTACAGCTACCGCAACAACGGCCGCGGGCCCGACCAGAAGGAGGTGCTGGAACTGGCCGCAGACGGCACTTGGGCGGCCTACCGCACCGAGGGCGTCTCAACCTACGGCGCGCGCATCGACGAAAGCTTCGAGCTCAAGGACGGCCGTGCCAGCTGGCGCTCGCCCGTGGACCGCGGCGACAAGCCCGGCGTGGGCCGCGATCTCGTCTATCTGCCCGTGCAGGCCAGCCCGGCCTGGGCCGGCCGCCTGGCGCGCACCCTGCTGCAGCGCTCCGACCACCGCGCGGCCGCGTTGCCGGTGGGCCAGATCAGCATCGAGCGCGTGCAGACGCTCAAGCCGGCCGGTGCCAGCTTCGAGGTTGGCCTGTACGCCATCGACGGCCTGGACCTCGATCCCAGCTACCTCTGGCTGCGCGAGGACAACCAGGCGCTGTTCGCCCAGGTCTCGCCGGGCTGGGGCGGCACGCTGCTGCAGGGCTTCGAGGCCGAGATGGACCGGCTGTCCGACGTGCAGAAGGCTGCTCAGCTGGCGCGGCTGGAGCGCCTGGCCAAGACCCTGCCCAAGCCGCTGCCCGGCTTGACCGTCATCGAAGGCGTGYGCTGGTTCGACTCGCAGGCCGCCGTGCTGCGCGGGCCGTCCGATGTCTACCTGCTCGAGGGGCGCATCGCGGCAATAGCCAAGCCCGGCAGCCTGAAGAACGCCGAGCCGGCCCAGCGCATCAGCGGCAAGGGCCGCACCCTGCTGCCGGGCTTCATCGACATGCACTCCCACCTGGACGCCAGCGCGCTGCTGCTGAACCTGGCCGCGGGCGTGACGGCCGTGCGCGATGTCGGCAACAGCAATGCCGACCTGGCCGAACTGAAAGGCCGCATCGAGCGCGGCGAGGTGCTGGGCCCACGCATCGCGGCCAATGGCTTCATCGAGGGCAAGAGCCCGTTCTCTTCGCAGTCCGACTTCGTGGCCGACAACCTGGACGAGGCCCTGGCCGCCATCGACTGGTACGCCGCCCACGGCTACCGCCAGCTCAAGCTCTACAACTCCATCCGCCCCGAGTGGGTCAAGCCCATGGTGGCGCATGCGCGCTCGCTGGGCCTGCGCACCGGCGGCCATGTGCCGGCCTTCATGACGGCGCGCCAGGCGGTCGAGGCGGGCTACGACGAGCTGCACCACATCAACCAGGTCACGCTGAACTTCCTGGTCAGCAAGGGCGACGACACGCGCACCCTGCTGCGTTTCAACCTGCCCGGCGACAAGGCGGCCGACCTCAAGCTCAATGACCGCCGCACGCAGGACTTCCTGGCCCTGCTGAAGAAGAAGGGCACGGTCGTCGATGCGACGATGACGGCCTTCGAGGCCCAGTACACGCAGCGCCAGGGGCAGCCCAATCCCAGCTATGCGATGGTGTCCGCGAACTGGCCGGCTGTGCTGCAGCGCAGCTATCTGTCGGCCGAAGTCGACATGGACGACACCAAGGCCCGGCGCTGGGGCGCGAGCTGGAAGGTCATGATGGACTTGCTGCGCCGCATGCACGCGGCCGGCATCCCGCTGGTGGCGGGTACGGACGCAACGCCCGGCTTTGCGCTGCAGCGCGAGCTGGAGCTCTACGTGCAGGCCGGCATCCCCGCCGCGCAGGCGCTGAAGATCGCGACCTGGAACGGCGCCAGATACAGCGACCGCCTGAGCGAGATTGGCAGCATCGAGCGCGGCAAGCGCGCCGACCTCGTGCTGATCGACGGCGACCCGGTGGCCGACATCCGCGCCATCCGGCGCATTGCGCTGGTCATCAAGGGCGAGCAAGCGCTGTCGCCCTCGGCCCTCTACCAATCCATGGGCATCCTGCCCTTCGTGCCCGCCGCGGAGATCATCAAGTGAAGCCGGAATTGAAGCGATTGGCCGCACTGCTGCTGGCCCTGCCGCTGATCGCCCAGGCCGACACGACGCTGCGCTTCTGCGCCGCCGGCAGCCCCAAGACCTTCGACCCGGCGATGACCGACAGCGGCATCGACCATGTCGCCCACATGCCCATCTTCAGCAACCTCATCGAGGTCAAGCGCGGCACGGATCAATTGATTCCTGGCCTGGCAACGAGCTGGAGCATCAGCCCCGATGGCCTGGCCTACACCTTCGAGCTGCGCCGAGGCGTGACCTGGCATACCGTCGAAGGCTTCAAGCCGACGCGCGAGTTCAATGCCGACGACGTCATCTTCACCTTCGGCCGCCTGCTGAGCCGCGACAGCGCCTTCGCCAAGGCCCTGCCCAGCGTGTCGCCCTATGTGATGTCCTTCGGCTGGGAAAAACTCATCGCCAAGGTTGAGAAGCTGGGCGACCACCAGGTGCGCATCACGCTGGCCGAGCGCGACGCGTCCTTCCTGTCGGCGCTGAGCTTCGCCTTCACGATGATCCAGTCGGCCGAGCTGGGTGCCCAGCTGCTCAAGGCCGGCACGCCGCAGCGCATCACGCAGATGCCCGTCGGCACCGGGCCCTTCCAGTTCAAGAGCTTTCGCGCCGACAGTGTCATCCGCTACGTGAAGCACCAGACGTGGTGGCGCAAGGACGAGAGGCCGCGCGCCGACCAGCTCGTCTTCGCGATCACGACCGATGCCAGCGTGCGCGCCCAGCGCCTCAAGCGCGACGAATGCGACATCGCCTACCCGGTCGGCCCGGCCGAGCTGGACGAGTTGAAGAAGGACCCCAAC
>NZ_JBFUMO010000584.1:0-3572 GCF_054049355.1 Roseateles sp. P5_E11
GATGACGACTGGGCGCACCAGACCCGCGAGACGCTGTTGACCCGCTCGCCAACCATGATGGCGGTGACGCTGGAGCTTGTGCGCCGCGGCCGCAAGCTCGGCCTGGCCGACGATCTGCGCCTGGAGCGTGATCTGGTGCACCACGCCTTCCATTTGCGCGGCGCGGCCCGCAGCGAGACCGTCGAAGGCATTCGCGCGCTGGCGGTCGACAAGGATCACGCACCGCGCTGGAGCCCAGCCTCGGTCGCCGATCTGGACGCGGGTGAGGTGGCCGCCTTCTTCGTCAGTCCCTGGCCTGCGAACGAGCATCCGTTGCGCGACCTGAGCTGAAGCTGTCGCCCCCTGGATCGGGGGTTGGCCTGGCGCGGGCATCTCCACACACTCGCGAAAATTTTTCACGTTCGACGGAGACAACAATGCGCAAAGTGCTCATGACGGCCTTGCTGGCCACCGGCCTGTTCGGCCAGGCTGCCCAAGCCTCGCCGGTGCTGTGGGATTCCGCCTCCGGCGGCAATGACCACTACTACGAGTTCTTCGACGCCAACGTCAGCTGGGACGATGCCTTCACGGCGGCCCAGAGCGCGAGCTATCTGGGCATGACCGGCTACCTGGCCACCATCACCAGCGCCGGCGAAAACCGCTTCGCTTCCGTCACCGTGGCCGGTGGCATCCTGGCATGGCTGGGCGCTTCGGACGCCGGCAATGAAGGCACTTTCACCTGGCGTGATGGTCCCGAGAACGGCCAGGCCTTGACCTACACCAGCTGGAATCCGGGCGAGCCGAACAACTGCTGCGGTGGCGAGAACTACCTGCAGACCAACTTCGGCGCCGTCATGGGCTGGAACGACCACGGCGGCCCGGGCAATGCTGGCCAGATCAACGGCTATCTGGTCGAGTTCAGCGCCGCCCCCGGCACCGTGCCCGAGCCGGCCAGCCTGGCCCTGGTGATGGCGGCCGCCCTGGCGGGCGTTGGCGTGTCCCGCCGCCGCAACCGCTAAGCCCTCACGGTTCAGCATTTCTCAACGCCCGCGTCAGCCCGACGCGGGCGTTGCCATTTGCGGGCCGGGATAATCCGCTGCGTGACTGCTTTTTCTCCCTGGCGCCTGTCCGTCGCGCCGATGATGGACTGGACCGATCGCCATTGCCGCCATTTCCATCGGCTCATCACCCGCCATGCGCTGCTCTACACCGAGATGGTGACGACCGGCGCCTTGCTGCATGGCGACCAGCCGCGCCATCTCGACTTCAACGACACCGAACACCCGGTCGCGCTGCAGCTGGGTGGCAGCGATCCCGCCGACTTGGCCGCCTGCGCCAGGCTTGCCGAGCGCTGGGGCTATGACGAGGTCAACCTGAACTGCGGCTGCCCCAGCGAGCGAGTGCAGAAGGGCGCCTTCGGGGCCTGCCTGATGGCCGAACCCCAGCTGGTGGCCGACTGCGTCAAGGCCATGCGCGATGCCACCTCGCTGCCGGTCACCGTCAAGCACCGCATCGGCATCGACAAGATTGAGAGCTACGACTTCGTCCGCGACTTCGTCGCCACCGTTGCCGAGGCCGGCTGCGAAGTCTTCATCGTGCATGCCCGCAATGCCTGGCTGCAGGGCCTTTCTCCGAAGGAAAACCGCGAGATCCCACCGCTGCGCTACGAGCTGGTGGAGCAGCTCAAGCGCGAATTCCCGCAGCTGACCATCGCCATCAACGGCGGCCTGAAGACGCCGGACCAGATCGCCGAGCAGCTGGCCGTGCTGGACGGCGTCATGATCGGCCGCGAGGCCTATCACGAGCCCTGGAGCATGGCGCAGTGGGACTCGCGCTTCTTCGGCCAGCCTGACCCGGCGGCGTCGCGCGAGCAGGTCGAAGACGCCTGGCTGGATTACCTGGATCGCGTGCATGCCGCTGGCCGCTCCTGGTCCCATGCGATGCGCCACGCGCTCGGCCTGTGGAACGGCACGCCCGGCGCACGCCGCTGGCGCCAGGTCTGGAGCGACCATCGCCTGAAGACCCTGCCGCCGCGTGAGGTGGCCGAGCGCGCCAACGCGGCGCGTGTGCAAGGCACGTCGGTCGCGGCATGACGACCGGCCGCGGCGCGGCCCTCGGCGAGCATGTGAGCATGCATCCTTCCATGACCCGAACCGCCGCCCTGGCGCTGTGCCTCGCCGTGGCGGGCAGTGCCCATGCCGCACCCTGCAAAGAACAGCCGGGCGCTGCCGCCCGCCGGCAAGCCGTCGAGCAGGGCCTGCTGCCTGCGGTGGTGTTCGACGGCGAGGAGCAGCCGCGGACGCTGGCCGCCCGCATGGCCGAGCACGGCGTGCCCGGCCTGGCCGTGGCGGTGCTGCGCGGCGGTGAGGTGGACTGGGTGGCCGTGTACGGCCGMCGTGCGATGCAGGCGCCGGCTGTCAGTTGCGCCACGCTGTTCCAGGCCGGCTCACTGGCCAAGCCCGTCACGGTGCTTGCCGCGCTGCGCCTGCAGGACGCTGGCCGGCTGGACTGGGACCGCGACGTCAACGGCCTGCTCACGTCGCTGCGCCTGCCTGCGGGCCGGCAGACGCCCGATCACCCCGTCACGTTGCGCGGGCTGCTCGCGCACACCGCGGGCATCACGCCGGGGGGCTACCCCGGCTACGCCCAGGCCGGCCCCGTGCCGACAGTGTTGGAGGTGGCGACCGCGGCACCGGGCACGAACACGCCGCGGCCCGAGGTCGTGCTGCCGCCCGGCGAGCAGCTGCGCTATTCCGGCGGCGGCTACACGCTGGCCCAGATCGCCATGCAGGACAGCCAGAAGCTGGCCTTCGAGCCGCTGATGCAGCGCTGGCTGTTCCAGCCGCTTGGCCTGCGCCATGCCACGTTCGCACTGCAGCGCCAAAGCGCCGGTGGCGATGTGGCGGCCGGCCACCAGGGCGACGCCGCGCCGGTACCGGGCGGCTGGCTGCACCTGCCCGAAAGCGCCGCGGCCGGCCTGTGGTCCGACGCGGGCGACCTCGCCACGCTGCTGACGGAACTGCGCAAGGGCTGGCAGGGCCGCAGCCAGGTGTTCCGCAAGTCCAGCATGCGCGCGCTGCTGGACACGCCCGTCGAGGGGCACCTCTATGGATTCAGGCTCGTCGGCGACGGCGAGCAACAGTTCCTCGTCCACTACGGCGGCACGACGGGCTACAACGCCGGCATGGCCATCAACCTGCACACAGGTGATGGTGTGGTCTACCTGGCCAACGCCGAAGCGGGCCGGGCGCTGAGCGCTGAACTGCTGGCGGCCGTGTCACGCGCCTATGGCTGGACGCAGTTCCGCGAGACGCGCGTGCGCCGGGCTGCCGTGGACGAGGCGGCTCTGCAAGGCCTCGCTGGGCGCTACCTGTTCGCCGCCATGGGGGTGCGCGTGCAGATTGAACAGGCCAAGGCGCAGCTGACCCTGGTGTTTCCCAACGGTGACCGTCTGGCGCTGACGCCCATCGCCGCCGATGGCGTGCCGCTGCAGTTCATCCATCCCACCGGCGTGCGCGTTGGCTTCCAGCGCGGTGAGGCCGGCGCGGTGACGATGCAGCTCTATGGTGACCAGGGCGTGCGCGAGGACTCGC
>NZ_JBFUMO010000585.1:0-3571 GCF_054049355.1 Roseateles sp. P5_E11
TGCGCCAGCGCCCCAGGCGAAGCGGGCCGGGCGGTGGCGGCGACCGGCACGGCGTCGCCCCGCTGCGTCCACCACAGCCCGGCCACCACGGCCGCGGCGGCGGCCAGCGTCAGCGCTGCCTTCATCGCCGCTCAGGGCTGCAGGGCGAGGAAGGCCGCGGCCGGCCAGCGGTTGGTCCGGCAATAGGCGGCGTTGCCGGAGCGCACCAGGCAGGCGTTGATGAGGGCCGTGCCGAAGGGGCCGTAGACGTCGGTCTCGGCGGCGCCGTTGCGGGTCACGGTCTCGGTGCAATGGAAGCGGTGCGCCATGGAGCGCGCCGCGCCCCGCGGGCAGTCGCCATTGCCGGCGGCTGCGGCGGCCAGAGCCTTGCTCCAGATCGGCATCGCCAGCGCCACGCCGTCGACGACCGTCGCACGGTTGGCCGTGCAGACCGCGCCGCCTGCGCCATCCACGCAGGCCTGCACCGCTGCGGCCGTGAAGGGGCCGTAGGTGGAGCTGGTGCTCATGCACTGGCGCAGATGGTTGTCGTAGCGCGTGCCATTGGGGCAATGGGCGTGCTTCTGTGCAGACGGCGCGACGGTCGGCAGCGCCCAACTGGCCAGCGTGGACGCCGGGTAGAGGTTGCCGGCAAAGATCCAGCCCTCGCGCAGCACGCCATCGCTGTGCGTGTACTCGACGCGGTAGTAGAGGTTGTTGGCCGACGCGGTGCCGAACACCTCCTTGACCTGCACGGCGGTGTTGGCGGGAATGGCAACCAGCAGAGCGCCGCCCGGCGTGGCGCGCATGTTGAGGTTGGGCACGACCTTGACCCAGTCCCCCGCATAAGCAATGGCACCGGGGCCGGCTGGCGCGGCACCTACCGCCAGCGTGGCATGCGTGCCGACATCTCCTGCGTCGATCCAGCCATCGGTCAGCGCGCCGTTGATGTCAGCACGGATGCGATACAGGCGCTTCTGCTGCTGCGCGCCGCTGACCATGAAATCCAGCACCTGGTAGGTGCCCGCCGCCGCCTGACCCAGCACCATGCCGCCCGGCGCCGAGCGCAGGTCCAGCGGCTGCAACGTGGCGATCGCGCTGGCCAGCGACTGCAGGCCGGGCACCTGGGCGCGGCAGAGCTGGTGGCGGTTATGGTCGATGCGGGCGTAGCTGGCCGTCTGCGCGACATACACCTGCGTGATGCTGCCTTCGTCGAAGCTGGCTCGGCCGGCCAGGCAGGCGGCGTCGCGCACGTCGTCCACGCACTCAAGCGTGTTGTTGCCGGCCAGCACGCAGGCGGCGGCGCCGACCTGCAGCAGCTTGCCGGGCTCGACGTTGCCGCCCACCGGCACGGGGCAACTGGGGCCGTTGTCCATCAGGCAGGCCACGTCGATGCCGGCGGCCTTGCTGAGGTCGGCGATGTCGACCAGCCAGAGCTTCGCGTCGTAGTTGTCGCGGTAGCCGTTGTCCTTGGCCACGTTGACATCCGACCCGTTCTGCCAGCGGCAGACCTTGGTGGGGMCGCCGTTGTAGGCCGACCAGGCCGAGCGCGCGCGGCCGCGCCAGTACTCGTCGACCTGGGCCGTCGTGCCTGTCGGCACCGTCACGCCACCCAGGCAGGAAACCGGTGCGGCTTCCCAAGCCGCGTAGTAGATGTCGATCGCGTAGGTGAAGTTCTGCATCATGTTCCAGCCCTTGCCTTCCTGGAGCTGGACGAAGTGATAGCGGTCGTCGACCTGCATCATTCCGTGGCCGTGGCCGCTGTCGCCGCGCATCATCTTCAGCGCATAGGGCTGGCCGGCGGCGGTCTGCGCGTCGCGGTAGTGCGACCAGAAGGTCTCCTGGCGCAGCGTTGCGTAGGTGCCGCGCTGGAAGGCTTCCAGCTCGCGCGCCGACACCGCCAGCTTGCGCGAGCGCAGGTAGCGGTCGCTGGCGTCGCGGATGACCGGGTACATGGCCTGCATGTAGCGCTTGCGCTCGTCGACGAGGTTGGCTGACGCGTCATTGAAGATGGTGCCGGTGTAGTTGCCGCGCACGAAGCTGTCGGGACCGAAGGCGTTGGCGTCGCAGCCCGAAGGGGCGCGGCCATGGGTCCAGGTGCCCCCGACCTTGTTGGTGCAGGCCCAGTCGTTGGGCGTGGGCGTGTAGCCGGCATGGGCCGTGGTGGCCAGGCCAAGGCACAGGGCGAAGAGAGCGAGTGCTTTCATGGCGTCCTCCTCACAGCGAGCGGCGACGCGCCGCCATGGCCAGCAGCCCCACCAGCATCAGCGCGACGCTGCCCGGCTCGGGCACCGCGGCCACGTCGCCGACGCGCACGGCCCAGGCCTGGGCCAGGGTGTCGGTGGCGAGCTGGTCCTGCAGACCCATGCCCATGAAGAAGCTCAAGGCCCAGCCGGGTTCGGAGGCCGTGCCCGTCCAGAACACCGGCCCGACCGGGCTGTTCGGATCGACGAGGCCGCTGAACGAGCCGGTCTGCGTGGGCCCGGCGGCCGTGTTGCCCAGGCTGGCGTAGAAGAGGTGGCCCAGCTCGCTGTTTGCACCGTTGTTGTTGATGCCGATGTCGGTGGAGCCGTCCTCTGAATAGTCCAGCTGCAGCGCGCTGCCATTGACCGGCGCCACCACCGGCAGGCGCCAGTCGTCGAAGCCGCCAAAGCTCAAGGAAGCCGCCCATTGCAGCGCGTCGGCCTGCGTGCGCAGCCCGCCGGTGGTGGCATCGGCCAGCCAGGTCAGGTTGGTCTGCGTGTCGTAGACCATGGCGCCGTTGGCACGCGGCTGCAATTCGGCGCGGGCCGTTGCACCGATCAGCAAACCAGTTATTGCCAGGCCGGCAAGCAGCGTCTTCTTGGTCATGGGCGGGGCGACGGCGTCGCGTGAACTGAGGGCGGGTCGCATGGTCTGCAAAACCACTGTGCAGCGACCAGCGGGTTAGTCCGGCAATGCCCTGCCAATTCGAGCGGGCGGCATAACCGCCTGGAATGCGCCCTGCCATGCACGAAGATGGGCTTTCCTGGCGTCAGCGGGACAATCTCCGGCCCACCGCCGCGCCTCCCTAGTTCTCGGGGGGGGTCGACGACCTCCGCGTCCCCGCCCGCATGCCCATCGCCGACTGGTTCTCGCCCGCTCAACTCTTCGGCTATGTCGCCTTTGTACTCGGCGTCGGCTGCTTCTTGCAGACCGATGACCGCCGCTTCAAGTGGTTCATGACGGGCGAGTGCATTGCCTATGTCGCCCACTTCGCGCTGCTGGGCAACCCGACGGYGGTGGTGAGTTCATCTCTGTCCATGCTGCGTTCGCTGTTGTCGCTGCATACGCGTTCGGTGTGGGTGGCCGTCGTCATCGTGGCGGCCAACCTCGGTTTTGGCTTGGGCCTGGCCCACAGGCCCAGCGACTGGCTGCCGCTGACGGCGTCCTGCCTGGGCACGATTGCCCTCTTCACGCTGCAGGGCATTCCGATGCGGCTGCTGATGCTGTGTGGCACCGGGCTGTGGATCGCCAACAACCTGATCGCAGGCTCCATCGGCGGCACGGCGCTGGAGGTGGTTATTGCGGTCATCAACCTGACCACCATCGCAAGGATGATCAGGTCTCGCCCAGC
>NZ_JBFUMO010000586.1:0-3536 GCF_054049355.1 Roseateles sp. P5_E11
GGGGGGGGATGTCCTGGCCCGTGGCCCAGATGACGCTGTTGGTGGCGGACTTGCGCGAGGAGCCGGTGCCGACGACGTCGCCCACGTAGGCGACCAAGTTGCCCTTCTTCTTCAGGTCCTCGATGAACTGCATCGGGCCGCGCTTGCCGTCTTCCTCGGGCTTGAAGGCCGCACCGCCAGCAGAACCAAAGTCCCGACGGGTGTTCTTCAGCATCGCCAGGTAGTGCAGCGGGATGTCGGGGCGGCTCCAGGCATCGGGCGCCGGCGACAGGTCGTCGGTGTTGGTCTCGCCGGGCACCTTGAAGACGGTGACGGTGATCTTCTTCTCGACCTCGGGGCGGCTGGTGAACCACTCGGCATCGGCCCAGCTCTTCATCACCTCCTGCGCCTTGGCATTGCCGGCCTTGGCCTTGGTGGCCACGTCGTTGAAGAAGTCGAACATCAGCAGGGTCTTCTTCAGGCCTTCAGCGGCCACACCGGCGACTTCGGCGTCGTCCAGCAGCTCGATCAGCGGATGCACGTTGTAGCCGCCCACCATGGTGCCGAGCAGCTCGGTCGCCTTGGCCTTGGAGATCAGGCCGACCTTGATGTCGCCGTGCGCGACGGCGGCCAGGAAGCTGGCCTTGACCTTGGCCGCATCGTCCACGCCCGGAGGCACGCGGTGGGTCAGCAGATCCAGCAGGAAGGCGTCTTCACCGGCGGGCGGAGCCTTGATCAGCTCGATCAGCTCGGCGACCTGCTTGGCATCCAGGGCGAGGGGCGGGATGCCGAGGGCGGCACGTTCGGCGGCGTGTTGGCGGTAGGCGGACAGCATGGGGGAACTCCTGGCGGAACGGGGATGGAAAAGGAATCAGGCGGCTCCAGGCACGATGACCTTGAGACCCTTGAAGTAGTCGCGGAAGAAACCTTGATCGCGGCTGATCAGCGCCTGGCATTGCAGCAGGGCGTGGGCGCCGATCAGGAAGTCGGGAACGGTGCGCGGACCGGCGGGTGCCTGGCCGGAGGCCTTGCGGCGCTCCTTGTAGCGGCGCTGCATTTCGCCGGCACGAACGGCCGCGCGGGATTCGATGGGAGAGTAGACGATGCCGACGCCTTCCAGCGCATCCAGCAGCTCGGCGCCAAAGCCGAGGCCGGAGACGACTTCGCTGAGCACGACGTCGCAGGCGACGACCGGCCCGCGCGCCAGCGCCTGGCGAAGACAGTCTTCAGCGGATTCGGCGCCCACGTCACCGCCCAGCAGGTCGATGAGAACGGAGGAATCGATGGCGATCACGGCTCGACCGGGTCGCCGGGGGCGCGGCCACGCAGCTCGCGCATGACGTCGTCGGTGGTGACGCCTTCAGGCAGTTTGAAGCGCCCGCGCAGCTTGGCCAGCGCGTCGTCGACGTTCTTGCGCAGGATGATGCGCCCGCCATCAAGCTCGACCTTGAGCGTCGTGCCCTTGGTCAGACCGAGGGCATCTCGGACGGCTTTGGGCAGGGTGATCTGCCCGCGTTCGGCAACGGTGGCTTCCATGGCGCCTCCAGCGGCTGAGCGCCGCGGAGGCGGTGGCTCAGGTATGCATCGAAAAGTATGTATTCATTCTACATACCCAAGCCACGGGTTTCAACAGCAATGACTCACTTGGCCTTGGCTGGCTTGGCCGGTTTCGCAGCCACCGGGGGCGCTGCGGGTGTTTCGGCCGCCGTGGGCGTGATGCCCAGGCCGCTGCGTGCTGCCTCGGCGGCTTCGGCCTCGGGGTCGTTGATCTTGGCAGCCTTGGCGGCTTCGATCAGCTTGATCTGCTCGGGGTGGACGCAGTCGTCGATGAGGCGCTGGCCGATCTTGGTGTCCAGCAGCATGGACTTGTTGGCGATCTGGATCATCAGCGTGCGGCCGGTCACGTCTTCCAGGCGCAGGGCGCCGGTTGACGACAGCACGGGCTTCATCGTGAAGACCTGCTTCTTCCAGGCCACGTTGATGTAGCCGGCCACCTTGGGATGCTTCTCGATCTGCACGGTCTCCTTGAACTCGCAGGCGTAGTCGCCCAGGTAGGCGCGCTCCGCAGCGGCAAGCTGGGCCTCATCGGCATCGACCAGCACAGGCTCGGGCGGCGGCGGCGGTGCCTTCTTGGCGGGCGCGGGCTTGGCCGCGGCCTTGGTTTTTGCGACGGGCTTGGCCGGAGCGGTCTGGGCCAGGGCGGGCAAGGCGGCGCAGAGGATCAGGGCGGCGGCACTGGCACGGAGCGAAGTCATCGGCATCTGGAATCGGGGTGGGAAAGGAGGGTGGAAAAAGCTGGCGAATCATGGCTGCAATGCGGCCGCGCAGCGGTGAAAAGATGTAGGCATTGTCCGCGTGACGGACTGCACGCCGGTTCGTGCCTCACTCGGCGATTACCCCGATGGCTACGGGGAAAAACGCCGATCGCGCTGCGTCGGGCAAGGCGCGCCCGGTGCGCTCGGCGCGCTCCAGCACAGTCCAGAAGTAGCGGTAGCTGGCGCGGTCGTGCAGGCGGTCGTGGAAAGAGATGGGAGCCCATTGCGCGGCTCGTGCGGCAAGCAGCAGCTCGGCCGCTTCGGCCACTTCGTCGGCGGCCGGCGCGAACGCCTCGACGATGGGACGGATCTGGTCGGGATGGATGCTCCACATGCGCGTGTAGCCGAACTCGCGCGCGGCGCGCCGCGCGGCCGCCGCGAGCCGTTCGGCATCGCGGAACTCGGTGACCACGCAGTGCGAAGGCGTCTTGCCAAAGGCATGGGCCGCGGCGGCAATCTCGAGCTTGGCGCGCACGACCAGCGGATGCTCGAACTGGCCGGGCAGCTCCATCGCCGTCTTGGGGATGGCGCCGCCATGGGCCGAGACAAAGTCCATCAGCCCGAAGGACAGCGACTCGATGCGCGGATGGGCGGCGATGCGAAAGACCTCGCGCAGCGCGCCGTGCGTTTCGATCAGCACCTGCAGCGGTAGCCTGGGCTGGGCGTGGCGCTCGCAGGCGGCATCGATGGCGGCCACAGCGCGCTCGACGTCCTCGGCGCTCTCTGGTTTGGGGATCATCAGATAGGCCAGCCTGTCGCCGGCCTTGGCGATCAAGGTGTCGACGTCGGCTTCGAAGGCGGCGTGGCAGAAAGGGTGCACGCGGGCGCCGACGCGGCCGAAGCGGTTGGCCGAGCTCGTTGCCAGTTCGGCGATCAGCAGCGCATGCTCGGCCTCGCCGCCGACCGGGGCGCCGTCCTCGGCGTCCAGCGTGATGTCGAAGACGGGGCCGAGTTCGGCCTGCAGGGCCAGGCTCTTGCGCATGCGGGCCTCGACGCCGCAGTAGTGGTCGACGACAGGCAGCGCGGGCCGAACGGCTTCGTGGCCGAACAGGGCCTGGCGGGGGTGCAGGAGTGCGCTCATCGCGCCACTGTACCCAGGCCGGCGGCGGCGCCAGATGTGACGCCGGTCGCGAAATCGCGACGTTTGCGGGAACAAGAGGGTGCTTACGCACTGTCATATCTGACCCAGGCGTGACAGCATCTGCGCACAACGATCTCCGGAGACAAAGCCATGCTCAAGCT
>NZ_JBFUMO010000587.1:0-3534 GCF_054049355.1 Roseateles sp. P5_E11
GCCGCGCTGCAGGCTCTGCGCCTGCCGGGCCTGGAGATCCTGGTCAGTGGTGGTTGAAGATCTTGCGGTGGATGCGCCTTGTCGTCTGCCAGACGGCCAGCAGCACGAAGGGAATGGCCGCCCCCGCCGCCAGCTCGGGCTGTACTGGCAGCCAGCCCTCGGCCTTCAGCGCCTTGAAGAAGTACAGCAGCAGGCTGACGACGTAATAGGTAATGGCCGCGAGCGACAGCCCCTCGACGGTGGCCTGCATGCGCAGCTGCGTGCGCTGGCCTTCGCCGAGCTGGGCCAGCAGTTGCTGGTTCTGCGCCTCGGTGGCGATGTCGACCCGCGTGCGCAGCAGGGCGCTTGCGCGTGAGATGCGTTGTGACAGGCCGGCCAGCCGCTGCGCCGTCGCATTGACCGTCGCGATGGCCGGTGAGAGCCGGCGCTGCATGAACTCGCCCAGCGACTGCCTGCCGGCCACCTTGCCCTCGTGCAACTCGGCCAGACGCTGCTCGACGATGGCCTGGTAGGCCTGGGTGGCRGCAAAACGGTACTGGTGCGAGGCGGTGGCGTGCTCGATGCGCGCGGCCGTCGAGATCAGGTCGTCCAGCAGTTCGGCTTCCGACGCGCCGCGCTTCTCCAGCCGCGCGGTGATGCTGGCCAGCGTGGCCTCCACCTCGGCCAGCGTCGAGCCCAGCGACTTGGCGGCGGGCAGGCCGCGCAGGGCCATCAGGCGGTAGGTCTCCAGCTCCAGCAGGCGCTGGCAGATGCGGCCGGCGCGGGTCTCGGGCGTGCCGGGCTCAGCCAGCACGACGATGTGCTCGAAGCCGGTCGCGCGCAGGCAGAAGTCGGTGACAACCAGGGAATGGCCGCCGCCCATCGTCGACGCGACCGTTGCATGCGCGCCGAACCAGGCCTGGGCCTCGGTCAGGGCGCTGGGCGCGAAAGTCAGCTGCCGCTCGATCATGACGAGCTTGATGGCCGCAAAGGTGCGCCCCGGGATGCGCTCCAGCCAATCCGGTGCGACGCGGAGCGCCAGCGCATCCAGCGTCTGCGCGCTGGCCTCGGCGTCGGCGGGCAGGGGCTGCACGACCGAATAGCGCGTGAACTCGGCATGGCGCTCCCACTTCAGCGAGAACTCGCCGCAGCGCAGGCGCAGAAAGTTTGCGTTCAGCGCCTCCTCGGCCAGCTCGTGCTGGCCGGGCAGCTGGCGCAGGTGGGCATGTTCCTGCGCCCGGCTGATGCCGTCGTTGAGCACGGCGATGTGGACGATGACGGCCGGCAGGCGGATGCGCGCCGGCGGCCGGGCATGCACCTCGTTGTGCAGGGCCAGGCGCAGGGCGTCGTCGGGTGGGAGCAGGCTGTCTTCGTGCATGTTTTGTCCAGGGCCCCAGGCTAGTGCCTAGAGAAGGCAGCAAACCGGATCGATAAGATTTCAGCCTTCGTACATCAGCAGCGGCGGCTTCCGTCTTCAATATGCAAGCTTCATTCCCGGCCGTGGTCATCAGCGGCACCGGCCTGTACCGCCCGCCCCATGTCATCACCAATGCCGAGCTGGTCGAGGCCTTCAACGCCTACGCCGACCTGCAGAACGCCGAGCATGCCGAAGCGATCACGGCGGGCGAACGCTCCGCCTTGACACACTCCAGCGTCGAATTCATCGAGAAAGCCTCGGGCATCAAGCAGCGCTACGTCGTCGACAAGGCCGGCGTGCTGGACCCGACCCGCATGTACCCGCGTTTCACGCCGCGCGGCGACAACGAGATCTCGCTGATGGCCGAGATCGCCGCCGATGCTGCCCGCAAGGCGCTTGAGCAGGCCGGCAAGACCGGCGCGGATGTCGACGCCGTGCTCTGCTCCAGTGCCAATATGCAACGCGCCTACCCGGCCATGGCGGTAGAGATCCAGCAGGCGCTGGGCGCCGGCGGCTACGGCTTCGACATGAACGTGGCCTGCTCCTCGGCCACCTTCGCGCTGGAACAGGCCTTCAACGCGGTGCGTTCGGGCGCCAGCAAATGTGTGCTGGTCGCGAACCCCGAGATCACCTCGGCCCACCTGGAATGGCGCGACCGAGACTGCCACTTCATCTTCGGCGACGTCTGCACGGCCCTCATCGTCGAGCGCGCGGAAGACGCCACCGGCGCCGACCAGTGGGAAATCCTCGGCACGCAGCTCGCCACACAGTTCAGCAGCAATATCCGCAACAACTTCGGCTTCATGAACCGCGCCGAGGACCGTGACCCGAGCGACCGCGACCTGACCTTCTATCAGGAAGGCCGAAAGGTGTTCAAGGAAGTCGTGCCCATGGCCGCGGCCCATATCGAGGCCCACCTGGGCAAGCTGGGCCTGGAGCCAACGCAGATGCACCGCTACTGGCTGCACCAGGCCAACCAGGGCATGAACCAGCTCGTCATCAAGAAGCTGGTGGGTGCGGATGCCGGCAGCGAGATCGCGCCGCTGATCCTGGACGAATACGCCAACACCGCATCGGCCGGCTCCATCATTGCCTTCCACCATCACCGGGGTGACCTGAAGGCTGGCGACGCCGGCGTCATCTGCTCCTTCGGCGCGGGCTATTCCATCGGCAGCGTGGTCGTCAAGAAGCGCTAAAACCGCAGCGAGAGGCCGATCGTCCACGCCCAGTCGGGCGTGTTGTGGTTCAGGCCGCGGAAGACGGCCGTGTCGAGCTGAGCGTCGCTTGTGAGCTGCCAGGCCAGCCCCGTGCCGGCCGTGACGACATTGCCGCCATTGCGGGCCGACGCGATCTGCTGGCCGGCGATCTCGGCAAAGCCGTGCAGCTTCTCGCCCAGCGGGATGCCCAGGCTCGCCGACAGCAGGGCACCCGTGTAGCGCTGGTCGGTGTCGTTGCGATCGATGAAGACGCCAGCCATCGTGCCGAGCGAGTAGCCGGCCGGCAGCTCCCACTGGGCCAGAAAGCTCAGGCCGGGCCGCAAGCCGTGGCCTTTGAACGGCCCGCTGCCTGTCGGTGTCTGCACTTCGAACAGCCAGCCCAGGCCAGGCTTGGCCTCGTCGCCGTCCTGCATCTGCCATTTGAAGCCGGCTGCCAGATCTCCTCGGCCGCTGGCGCTCGGGTTGCGCTGGCGCAGCGCGCCGTCGGTCTCCAGCCGCAACTCCAGGTCATGGCTGACACCCAGGCGCAGCAGCGTCGGCGTCGAGCGCAGCCGCGCCGACGCATCCCGCTGCCAGGCGCCGCTGGTCTCGATCTGGAAGCGGCCTGCGGCCATCACATCGGGGCCGTTGGTGAAGTCGGGCCGGTCGGGGGAGATCGCGTCGTCGGCGTGTGCCGCGGCGCAAACGGCCAGGAGCAGCAGGGCAAGTCTCATGCGAGCCACTCTATCGGCTGAGCTATCGTGGCGGCCATGTCTTCCCTTTCATTTTTCTGGCACGACTACGAGACCTTCGGCCGCGTGCCACGCCGGGACCGCCCGGCCCAGTTCGCCGGCCTGCGCACCGATGCCGAGCTCAACGAGATCGGCGAGCCGCTGATGCTGTACTGCCAGCCGGCCCCGGACTACTTGCCCGACCCCGAGT
>NZ_JBFUMO010000588.1:0-3530 GCF_054049355.1 Roseateles sp. P5_E11
AAGGCGGCCATGCAACTCTGGCTGGAAGACACCAACACCCGCGATGCCGCCTGGGCCTGGGTGCGCGCCCAGCCTGATGGCGTCGTCGACACGGCCTATGGCGTGCTGGTGGGCGCGCCCGAGCGCGTCTGCGAGGTGCTGAGGAACGCCCCCGACCGCTACTCCGTCAGCGGCTACGGCGAGCGCATGCACGACTCCATCGGCCTGGGCTTTCTGGGTCAGGACGAAAGCAGCGGTCATCGAGCACTGGCGCCCATCATCAATGCGGCCATCGAGGCCTTCAGCGAGGCTGATTGCTATGCCACCGCCTACCAGGTCGCCAAGGCCGGCCTGGCGAAGCTGAAGGAAGAGGCCCATGGGCTGCTGAACGCTTTTCCGGCTTCGCAGAAACCCAAGGACCTGCCCACCGACACGCCGCTGGACTTCGAGCGCTTGAGCGAAGGCGTGCTGGCCGCGCTGTGCCAGCGGTGGTTCGGGCAGCCCGACGGGCGCCACATCCGGGGCACCGAATTCCATGCCGAGGCGCCGGCTCAAGGGGCGGCCGCGCGCTGCCCGCGTGATCTCTTCAAGGTCTCGCGCCATGTCTTCGGTCCCTACCCGACCGAGGCGGTGCAGGCCGAAGGCCGCGCCGCCGGCCGCCGCTTCACGGCAGCCATCGAGGCCTGGCTGGCTGAGCCGGGCACCGTGCTGCCGCCGTTGGCGCAGAAGATCGTCGCCGCTGCCAGAGCCCTGCCCGACGCCACGCCCGACCTGGCTGCATGCACGCTGGCCGGCATCATGCTGGGCTTTCCGCCCACCACGCATGCCAACCTGATCACCGTGCTGGCCGCCTGGGTGCAGACGCGCAAGCTGTGGGAGCTGCAGCCGCTGTGGCACGAAGTCGTGCCCGATCCGCAGACCCAGATGCGCCCCTACGCCGAGGCCGTGGCCCGGCTGCGCCCGACGATGGTCGCGACGCTGACCCGGCGCCCCACGCCCTTCCAGGTCTGGCGCAAGGCGCGCGAAGCGCACCGCCTGGGACAGGTCGATGTCGAGGCCGGCCGCGTCGTCGTCGTGGGGCTGGGCTCGGCCACACAGCAGGACCCGCTGCGCCACCACGTCGCCTTTGGCGGTGACTGCGCCGATCCCCAGGGCCCGCCGCCGCATGCCTGCTCGGGCTACGGCATGGGCATGGGCGTCATGCTGGGTGTGATTGCGGCGGTGCTGGATGCGGGGGTGCTGCGGTTTACGGGAGCGCCGACGGTGGTGGCGATGGGGGTGGAGAGAATGGATGACCGATCGGCTCGAGCTTCTTGACTATGTGGTGTTCTTCGAGACGGAGCCCGAGTGGACTCACGCCGAAGGTTGGTACTACGGTGCGAGATTCGCGACGCTGCGCGGGGACGACCGGGTCGTCGCTACCGTTGCACCGGATGACATGGAGTTCGCTGTCGAATGGTGGCAGGGCGATTTGCTGCGGCTGCGGTTCAGTTCGGTGATGGCCCATACCTGGCACATCGAATCGGCTGGAGGCAGGGAAGTTCTGCGCGTGGCGTTCAACGACGAGCGCATCAAGTTCTGCGAGCTGCAGCTCAGGCCCCATGTCCGAGTCGAGTGGAGCATGACCTGGGGATGACRTAGCGGGTGGCCGGTCGGCTCACTTTGTGGGGCGCCGACCGGCCACGCCATCAGCAGCTGACCTTCGCCAACCCCGTCCCCGCCCCCGCCGCCGCCGGCAGCTTYTGCTTCACGCAYGACGGCGCCTGCAGCGTGTAGCCGTAGGGAATGCCGAGCGGGAAGGTSGCGGTGCTGGCCCAGTCCGTCGCATCCCGCGACGGTGACGAGCCGCTGGCCACCCAGGTGATGCCATAGGTCGCGAAGTCGGMMGGRCTSGTGATGTTGTTGCCGCGCAGCTGCCARTAGCCGATGGAGGGRCTGTCGCGCGAGGTCACSGGGTTCTGCGAGTTCTCGAACCAGTTGCCCTCGATCAGCGAGTAGCCGCCCATGCGGATGTTGGCGCCCGAGGTCAGCAGGCCGCTGTACAGGTTGTTGTACAGATGGGGTGTAGCCGGCAGGTTGCAGCGCGCTTATGGCCTTTTAAACGTCCACATATGGGCGTTAATTGGCGACAAACGACCAAATATGGCGAATAGTTGATAAGGACTTGACGCAAGCCATGGCGATGCTCATGATCGCTCTTAAAAGCACTACTAAAGTATTTAGTGCATTCTATTTGGGTGTTAATGATGAACAGCCCGATCCCTCTTCCTGTCGAACGAGCGCTGCTTCGCCTGGGCCAGAGCATTTCGCTGGCACGACGCAGGCGCCACATGTCGCAGCAGATGCTGGCCGAGCGCATCGGCGCGTCCGTCAACACCGTGCGGCGCATGGAAGACGGGTTTGCTGGCACGGCTCTGCAGCACATTGCCCGAGCACTGCATGTCTTCGGTGAATTGGACAAGCTCAACGGGTTGCTGGACACGGCACAGGACAGCGTAGGCCTGGCGCTCATGGACGAGAAGTTGCCACAGCGGGTTCGGCAGCGCCGCCCCAAGGCGGACAGTGGAGCGTTTTGAACCATGGCAACGAAGCCTGCCCCTCGCAAGTCGGTGGTCACCCAGGTTGAACTGGAGGTGGTCCTGGGGGCTGCGGAACATGCTGTGGGCAAGCTCGGTTACTTGCGCAACGGCCCTCGACAGTTCTCGCAGTTCGCCTACTTCGACGCTTGGTTGAACGACTCGCGCTACTTCGACATCTCGCCGGATCTGGTCAAAGGCTCGGGCTACCAGCTTCGCAAGGCACCCACCCAGAACGACTCCACCTTCTTCTTTGCACTGGCGGACACCGAGCCTGACAGCTGGGGGCGCCGGGTCATAGCGCGCGCCCATGCGAAGGCTCGAAAGAACAATCCAGCGCTGGGCGCCCTGAACGAGCTCGACTACTTGAGTGCGGTCGATGACTTCAGCCGCATTGGCGCGTTGCGTCTGCGAGACGCGAAAAAGCGCTACCTGCGGACCGCCGCGTCCGGCCAGCGCGCCACGCCCCCGCTGCTGGAGCTGGACAAGATGCTGGCGGCCTCCCGGGCGGTGGAGATGAGCACCGAGACCGCCGAGGACTTGAACTACCTGATCGGCAAGGGCACGTCGCTGGGCGGCATGCGGCCCAAGTGCAGCTTGCTCGATGAGGACGGTGCACTGGCGCTGGGAAAGTTCCCGAGCGTCAAGGACGAGCGCAGCGTCACGCGCGGGGAGGTACTGGCCCTGCACCTAGCCCGCATGGCAGGCATCGACGTGGCGCCGTCGCGCATCGCGGTGGTCCGGGGCGTGCCGGTGGCCGTCATTCGACGCTTCGACCGCACGACCGACGGGGCACGCATCCCTTACATGTCCGGAACGACGCTGCTGCAGGCGGGACGCAACGAAGAGCACGCGTATACCGAAGTGGTCGATGCCATGCGGTCGACGTGCCAGTCCTTCAAGGCCGATAGCCAGCAACTTTGGCGAAGGATGGTGTTCAACCACCTCATCACCAACGTCGACGACCATTTGCAC
>NZ_JBFUMO010000589.1:0-3506 GCF_054049355.1 Roseateles sp. P5_E11
TCTCCCCACAATCTGACCGACGTGCCTCTGCGGATGCCGGTGCAGTTCATGGCCGAGCGGAGTAGAGTCAGCGGCAGTCGAGAGCCTGGTGGACTCTCTGGTCAGTTCAGTGTCTAGGTTCGGGAGCCGACACTTCGCCATGCGATACCTGCCCTCAAGCTACGCACCTTGGGTCGTTGCAGCTTCGTTGCTGATCGCGAGCTTTGCGTCCTACGTCGCACTCGATCTGGCCAAACGCGTTCGCACGCGCGACCGCGGCGTTGCGATGAGTTGGTGGCTCGGAGGCTCCCTGGCAATGGGCACCGGCATCTGGTGCATGCACTTCGTCGGCATGCTTGCCTTTTCTCTGCCAATAGCACTGGGCTACACCGCGGGGCTGACTGTGGCATCGTGGGTCGCCGGAGTGGCCGTTTCTGCCATGGCACTGTACGTCGCAAGCCAAGGCGAGCTCACCTGGCCCCGCCTGGGCGGAGGTGCCATCGCGATGGGGTTGGGCATTTGCGCAATGCACTACACCGGCATGGCCGCGCTCGACATGGTGCCCGCCATCGTCTGGAACCCGCTGTTGGTGGCGGCGTCGGCGCTGATCGCCGTTGGCGCATCGGCGGCAGCGTTGCTGATCTTCTTCTGGCTGCGCAAGGTGGGGGAGCGCCGCGGCATGATCTTCCAGCCCCTGGCGGCGCTGGTGATGGGTATCGCCATCTGCGGCATGCACTACACGGGCATGGCGGCGGCGAACTTCCCGGCCGGCACGGTCTGCCTGAGCGCGGACGCGCTGGCGGGCCCCCAGTTGGGAATGATGGTGTCGCTGTCGTCCATCGCCCTGCTGGCGATGACCTTGTTCACGTCGACGCTCGACGCCCGCATGCGCAGCTCGCTGAAGGTCGCAAACGTGAAGCTGGAGACGGCCAACGAGGAGTTGCGGCGACGAGCGTTCCAGGACGCGCTCACCGGCCTGCCCAACCGCATGCTGTTCGAGGACCGTCTGGCGCATGCGCTTCAGCGTCATGCGCGCGCCGGGGAACAGATCTCGGAGCGCAATGCCGGCAAGGTGGCCGTGCTGTTCGTCGACCTTGACGGCTTCAAGCCGGTCAACGACTCGCTCGGCCATGCCGCCGGCGACGCGGTGCTCAAGGAGGTCGCCGCGCGGCTGAGGGTCGCGGCGCGCGACGCCGACACCGTGGCTCGCATTGGCGGCGACGAGTTYGTGCTGCTGATGGAGGACGTCAGCAGCCTGGCGGACTGCGTCAGCCTGGCCGGCCGCCTGATCGCGGCGCTGTCGGTCCCTCTTGAGGTCGGTGGCCGGCGGGTTGTCCTGTCCGGATCGGTCGGCATCGCCGCCTACCCCGACCACGGCGACGGGGACAAGCTGGTCATGCACGCGGACGCCGCGATGTACACCGCCAAACGCGCCGGCGGTGGCACCTATGCGCTGTACGAGACGCATATGGACGAAGGCGCGCAAGAGCAGCTCAACCTGCTGATCGACCTGCGCCTGGCCATCGAGCAAGGGCAACTGCAACTCCACTACCAACCCAAGATCGATGGCCTGCATGGGCAGATCCGCGGCGTCGAGGCCCTGATCCGCTGGAACCATCCCGAGCGCGGCCTGCTGAGTCCGGGCCTGTTCATCCCCATCGCCGAGCGCTTCGGCCTCATCAACAGCCTGGGCAACTGGGTCATCGACGAGGCCTGCCGGCAGATGCACGCCTGGGCGGAGATCGGCCTGCACATGCGCGTGGCGATCAATCTGTCCGTGCATCAGCTGCGCGAAGAGGACCTGGCGGCTCGGATCGGGGCGGCTTTGTCCAGGAACCTGCTCGACCCTTCCCAACTGCTCTGCGAGATCACCGAATCCGTCGCGATGGAAGACCTCAAGAGCACCCAGCGTGCCTTCGAGGAGCTGGCCCGCATCGGCGTGTTCCTCTCCATCGACGATTTCGGCACTGGCTATTCCAGCCTAAGCTATCTGCGCCAACTGCCCGCCCGCCAGCTCAAGATCGATCGCAGCTTTGTCGCCGACATCGAGGTCAGCAACGACGCCCGGGCGATCGTCAGCGCCGTCATCCAGCTGGCCCATGAGCTCGGGCTTCGCGTCGTCGCCGAAGGCGTGGAAACCCAGGGGCAGCGCGACATCCTGCTCGCACTGCACTGCGACGAACTGCAGGGATATTTCCTGGCCCGACCCATGGCTGCCGAGACGCTCCTGGCCTGGACCGAAGGACGCAAGCCTGCCGGCGCGGCCGACTTTTCGCCTTCGGTCTTGGGTGACCATTTGCTTACGGATGGTGGTGCAGTAGGTGCGCCCGGCGCGTAGAGCAAAGCTGAGACGCGGCTTCTGCGGCTCCGCATGACGACCGTTCCGTCTGGAGCATCAGTTAGAGCTTGAAGTTGTCTACCGAATCTAGGCGATTCACTCACCAGCCGCGGCGCTGAATTCGCCGGATATCTCACTCGCCCAGTGCTTCTTGGATCTTGGTAGCCAGGTCTTCGAAGGTGAACGGCTTGGTGATCAATCGAACGCCGGGATCCAACCGCCCTTGGTGGACGATGGCGTTGCGTGCATAACCCGTGGTGAACAAGACCCTGATATCCGTGTATAGCTCCTTGGCCTTCGCCGCCAAATCTTCACCCGTCATGCCGCCAGGCAAGACGACGTCGGTGAACAGCAGATCGACACGCATGAGGCTGAGGACATCGAGCGCGGATCGACCATCGCCCGCCTCGATGACCAGGTAGCCAAGTTCACGCAGGGTGTTGACCGTATAGGCCCGCACGTCCGGGTCATCCTCGACGACAAGGATGGTTTCACCATCCGCTTCGGGAACGAATTTGTCGGCGGGCTGCTCGTCTGCCGCTGTCGCTGCATAGAAGCGCGGCAGATAGATCTTCACCGTCGTGCCTCTGCCCACCTCGGAGTACAGCTTGACGTGGCCGTTGGACTGCTTGACGAAGCCGTACACCTGGCTGAGGCCGAGACCGGTTCCCTTGCCTTCGGGCTTGGTCGTGAAGAACGGTTCGAACGCGCGAGCGAGCGTGTCGGTATCCATCCCGCAGCCCGAGTCCGTGACACAGACCACCACGTATTGGCCAGGTTTCACTTCAACGTGGCGGCTTGCATAGGCGTCATCAAGATGCGCATTTGCCGTCTCGATCGTCAGCTTGCCGCCATTGGGCATGGCATCTCTGGCGTTGACGGCCAGGTTGACCAGCGCACTCTCGAGTTCGTTCGGGTCGACTTCAACGTTCCAAAGGCCGCCTGCTAGTACTGTCTCCAGCTCCACCGTTTCGCCCAGGGAACGCCGAAGCAGTTCGGAAATGCCCTGAACGACAACGTTGATATCCAAGGCCTTGGGATCAAGGGGTTGGCGTCGCGCGAAAGCGAGGAGCCTCTGCGTCAACTTCGCTGCACGCTTGGCTCCCGACATCGCCGAAGCCGCCGCGCGACGATGTCGGGCCATCGCTTCCGGCAGGGTGCGATTGAGCATCTCGAGGTTGCCGACGAT
>NZ_JBFUMO010000590.1:0-3491 GCF_054049355.1 Roseateles sp. P5_E11
ATTGGTATGTCGCATGTGAATGTGGCAGAGCATGGTGAGAAATACCTAGTTATGAGAGCTCTGGCGCACGAAGTTAAGAGAAGGGGTGCGGATGGAGTCGCTCAAATATCTGAAATATGGTCGGCGGAATATGACCCGGCGAATCCTTTCCGTCGAGTCAAAGATGCGCCCGACAAGAAGGAGTTTCTTGCTGCTACATTGGTCACTCAGCTTGGCGACCCAATTGGTCTTGTGGCCGAAATTATCCGTAAGGATGGCGTAGTTGCGCTGGATAAAACTGTTGAACTGAGTGGTCAGGCACCTATTGCGTTCTCCCCGATCTACGAAGCATGGGGTAAGCCCATCCCGGAAGATTGGAAAARGTATTAATGATGGGCGGTGAGCCATGGCTTCGTAGGTCACGCGGTTGTTCCTGCCTCGGCCAACACTAGCATTAGCCCTTTTCGCTTGCGGGAGCAATGGCCGCGTGCTCCAAGATCCATGCCTCTATCTTTTCGTGGTGGAGTCGAAGCAGGTCAAGAGGGCGCCGCTTGTAGTGCTTCTCGGCGGTGGCGCTGGGCTTGTGGCCTTGAATCTGGGCCACTACGCCCGCCGGGACTTCCAGCCACTCGGTCAGGCTGGAGAAGGAGCGGCGAAGGCCATGAAGTGTCATGCCCGGCAGCTTGGCGGCCTCGCAGGCCTTGGTATGCGCGCTGTTGGGCTCGGCAATGTGTCCCGTGGCGCTGGTGTCCTCCCAGCGGCCCTTGCTGGCCTTGCTCGGGGGCACCCAGCGGGCGCTTGCAAACACCCAGACGTTGGCGCGCGGCAGCCCTATGAGCAGGCGCTCGACGTAGGGCGTTAGCGGGATCTCGCGTGCGCCCTCGACCTTGTCGCGGATCGTCATGCTCTTCCACTGGGTGTTGATATCGGCCCACTGCAAACGAAGAACCTCGCCGGGGCGCGCGCCGGTCAGCAGCATGGTCTGCAATGCAGCCGAGATGGCGCCGCTACGCATGGCGCGAACCTGCTTGAACCACGCCTCCAACTGACCCCGCTGAAGCACGTCATCCTTGACTGCGGGTTTGCCGAAGGCTTCCCTGGACCGCATAGTCTTAGCGGGGTTCTTGGCCGGGAGGATCGTGGCGAAGGCGGGCTGTTCGGCGCACCAGGTCAGAAAGACTTTCAACAGCCGCCAGGCCAGGCTTGCGCTGGTCGGACGCGACGCGGCCTCCCGCGCTGCCCATGCTTCAATAGTCGCGGCGTCAAGGCTGGCCAAGGGCAGGGCCATGAGGGGGTGAAGAGGGCCGGGTTGAGTCTTCCCCGTGCCGCGCGTGCCCCGACTGGTGGTCTCGCCGCCGGGAGACGCCTTGCGCGCGTGATCCCGGCGGTGGAGTTCACCCCAATGCGGCGAGCGTTCCTTCACGTAGGCCGACCAGGCCTGCCCGACGGTGACCCCGGCCAGCGCCTGCCGCGCCGCGGCTTCAGCGCGTTCTGCCGCGCGCTGACGGTCTAGGCTGCGTGGGTCGACTCCTCGGTCGCGCAGCACGGCCAAGTTGCGGGCCTCCTTGCGKGCGTCGTYGATGGTCCAAGTGCCGACGGCGCCAATCTTCCGGCGCATGGTCTTTTGGTTGACGCGGGCCTGGAAAACGAAGGTCTTTGCGCCATGCGGCGAGACCCGCACCTGAAGCCCCGCCGCCTCGCTGTCGCGAAGAAAGGCCTGCTTCATGCCCGCGGGGCACATGAGCCTGTCTATCAGGCCTGCTGTGAGGTTATGCGGGATGGACAGGTCGGGGATGTCGGACTTCCGGGGGCGCGCCATGTGCTGCGAAAAGTAGGCGCAGCGTAGGCGCTGCATCGCTATTTTGTTGAACAAGAGTCAACACATGGTACTGTATAAAAGACCAATAAAATCTTCTAAGCCGTTGATCTGCATGGAGAGAATCAACGAAAAGGAACGATGCCCAATGCCAATGTCATGGGACTCATAATCCTTTGGTCATTGGTTCAAGTCTAATACGGCCTACCAACAAAATCAATAGGTTAGCTTCAACATCTGGCCTGCTGTAGGTAGGTGGTGTCAACGCCTGGCTGTTGAGGGTGCAGCAGGGCGGCTGTCCCTCAATCTCGCCGATCGGACGTCGGTCGGATTTCCGCTGCAGGCTGGTCGAGGCATTCGATAGTGAATGGTCGAACGACGGCGACTCCAACAAGCAGTCAGTGCGCCCATGCGGAAATGTGTGGCTGGTAATCACCCGGAATCGGCGTCTAGCAACAGGCTGACGTCGCGGCACCAACGAGCACCAGGGTGGGTGGCCATCATGACCGCTGCCGATCCCCACCATCGGCCCACATGCAGCCATGCTCGCGTCACGCCAGCGGCTAATCAGTGCGGCTTGGACGCGAACTTGCGACACCAAGCGGACATCCTTTACGCCAATCCCCTTCCGAATACGGCTTGTATTTGCAACTCTATTCGCAATCGACCTGGTTTGTTTCTACGCTTTAAAATCAAAGGCTTACATAAACTTCTACGGCCTAGACGGGAATTGCCTTAGCAGCTTTAACGTGTAATAATTCAACGCATAAAACGTGTAATGCCACAGCGGCTTTTACGCTAGTTGCCACAGCACCTCGGACGTGCCGCACCCACATGGCCAGTCCTAACGTCAAACTCGCGACATCGCTTCAGAAGCTCCACGACCTTCAAAAGCAAGGCCGCGTTGTCGTTCGCACCGCTGATCTGTCGCGGACACACCTTGAGCGCTTGGTCGAGAGTGGGCGTCTTCGTCCAATCATCCGCGGCTGGTACATGCCCTCCCGGCCCGAGGAAGACCTTGGCGACACAACAACCTGGTTCGCCTCAATGCGGCACTTCGTTCGCGGCTACTGCGACGAACGCTTCGGCAGCGATTGGCACATCAACGCCGAACTCAGCCTGAAACTGCACACAGGCTCGAGCACGCTTCCGCGTCAGATCCAGGTGAACGCGCTCAAGGGCACCAATAACGCACTAACCTTGCCAGCAGGGACGTCCGTGTTTGACCTGCGCGTCAAGGAGATGCCTCCAGCAGACCAACTCGGCGAGGCCCAGGGCCTGCGCGCTTTGTCGCTGGAGGCTGCCCTTGTGCGAGCTACGCCGAATGTCTGGCAGGCTGATGCGCTCACCATGCAACTCGCGCTCGGCATGCTGAAGGACACCTCCGCCCTCAATCGAATCCTTCTCGACGGCGACCACACGACCATCGCCGGGCGCATCGCCGGCGCTCTCCGCGCCGTTGACCGCGCGGAGCTGGCTGACGGAGTGCTCAAGACAATGAGGTCAGCCGGCCATAGCATCGTCGAGCAAAACCCATTCGACGTGCCGGTCCAGTCTGCTCGAACACTTCCGGAGTCACCGTACTGCGCGCGAATCAAGGCCATGTGGGAGCTGATGCGGGAGCAGGTCATGAAGGCCTGGACAACCCCCGTGCGCACGCAAGGCACGCCGCAGGAATACCTGGACGAAGCTGAGG
>NZ_JBFUMO010000591.1:0-3488 GCF_054049355.1 Roseateles sp. P5_E11
GGACTGCTTGAAAGCCTTGGGCAGCAAGACGAAGACCAGTGCCCAGAACGCGGGCCCGACCATCACGGCGTAGAACAGGCCACCCAAGATCACCAGTGTTTTGCGCGCGCGTGCGTTCCGTGCAATTCCGCGCAGTTCGAACTGGTCGCCAGTCGCGTTGGGGCCAATGTGGTCGCGCGAGCGCAGGTATTGATCCATGAACTGCGTCGGGCGCTGCTGTCGCAGGAGCAACTCAATCTCCTGCAAGCTGAGCTTCGCGTGGCCGACGGCCGACGCAAACGAGGCCTCGACGAGCATGGGATGACGTGCGGTCGCGCCGTCATCGAAGAAGCTCTTCAGGCGCTTGTAGCGCTCGTCGAGGTGGCGCCCGCGATCGACCATGTGGCCGAAGAAGGATTTGAGGAAGGGGCCGAGCGTGACCAGCACGACGCTCAGCGCCTTGACGATCTGTTCCAGGTGTTCCATGCGGGCGAGGTCTAGGGCTTGGGGAGGACGTCGGGCGGCGGCAGCGCGCCGACGATCTTGCGGCGGGCCTTGGGCTTGGACATCCTCATCGGCGTCATCGTTGTCACGCGACGGGCCGTCTTGGTAGCTRCCCGCTACCTGATTGACGCCACCGGAACACGCGTCCTGACTTCGCGTCGACTTGGCAGTGCATAGAGCCACCAGGCGCCACTACGACTTGCCCGAGGTTGCCTGAACCTGCGTCTGGATCGTGCTGCGAACGTCACTGGTCAGCACGTTGCGCTGGCTCAGTCCGATCTTCATATCCTGGTAGACGGGCTTGCCGCCGTCCGGGTCCAAGATCGTCAGGACGGCTGCGAAAGGAATGCCCTCTGTTGGGAACTCTTCGGACGCACGAGTCAGGTACTTGATGCAGACACGCCATTCCGACGTCTTGCCCACGCCGTTGGGCGATGAGAACCGGACCTGCTTGACCGTGCCCCACTTCAAGCCCTCTTCGATCAAGTGCTTTTCCATGGCTGAGGCAGCCTTGTTCGGCTCGGTGGCGAAGGTGTCTTCACTGCGCTTTTCCCAGCTGCCATCGGCTTTGCGCTGGTGAAGCACGGCTTCCAGATTGATGCGCACCAACTCGCCGTCGTGGGCGTCCTGAATCGGCGGGGAGTACACCATCGTGAGCAGCGCCTCCCCCTTGCACTTCCCGTCCTCCACGAGCGACAGCGGCCAGTCGAACTTGAAGAACAGGTCCTTCTTGTTCTGCATATCGTGGTAGAACAGCAAGGTCGCCTGATGCGGCGCTCCCGATAGGAAAGAGTCGCTGGACGACGGCAGGCCGAATCCGACAAACTGCCGCGCGATCTTCTTGGAGTAACTGCTGAGGCAGGCCGGGGGACGCGCGCCGTGGATCAGTAGCGCGGTCAACCCTTCGCGAGGCAGCTTCGATCCCGTCAGTTGATCGAGACGGGCCAGCGTCTTTGCCGCCAGCGGCCCGGCATAGCTGGTGCCTGCGACATAGCGGGTAGAGCCCGTCGAATTGGTCGACAAGAGCCCGGTGTCCGCTGACGTGCTGGCACACAGGCCGCCGTAGTGCGCGATGTCGGGCTTCACGAAGTGCTTGGTCGAGACGCCTCGACGCGAGTACCGGGCCGGTGCCTGCGCAATGCCGGCCGAAGTCATCGGCGGATTCAGCGCGCCGACGGAGACCGCAAATAGCGCGTCCGCCGGTGACGTCAGGCCGTCGTCGTTGACGGAAGCGAGGTTGGACAGGACCACCATCGGATCGATGTGCCACTCCTGACGGCCGGTCCCTGCCTTGGTATTGCCCGCGCTGATGACGAAGATCACGTCGTGCGTACGGGCGATGCGATCAAGCCCTGCGGAGAGGTCCGGGTAGTGGTCGCCGTGCCCCGGCGGATCTTCGAAGTTGTGGCTGAAGCAGAACACGCGGGCGCCGGTCTGCTGCTTGGCGRCTTTGACTTCCTGCTCGACGCTCAGCACGAAGGCGAGATCGGAGCTGTAGTTGGCGTCGTAGTAGGCCTCTCGCGGGACCATCGTCAGGTCGGCGATAAAGCAGCCGTCCGGCTCAGGGCTGATCTGGTTGCCGTTCAAGGCCTGCCCGGACACCAGCAGCCCCACGATCTCGCCGCCATGTGAGATGTCGGCGTGCGCCGTGGGAACCACTTGCGACTGATGCATCACCCAGGCGCTGTGAACCGGGCCGACGCCACCATCGATGATGCCGACAACCGGGTACTGCGCGCCAACGGCAGGCATTGCCGGCGTGAAAGTGCTCGGGGCCGCAGCAGCCGGTGCGGACGCGGAGCCCGATCGGAGCGCTGGCGGCAGGCTGATACGACGCACAGCCGGATGCTGTCCAAGGACTTCCAGCAGCCTCTCGTGGTGCGCACTGTCAAAAGAGGGTTCTCCGGAAGCTCGCAGCGCTTCTGCGAGCTTGGGAGCGCGAACGAAGTAGCGGTGTTGCGGCGCCTTGCGAAGCCAGATGTAGAGCCGCATCATCGAGGCGGCATCGGGCCGATACAGCGCGCCGACGTATCCACAGCCGAGCTCTTCATCGAGTTTGCGCAGCAGGTCGCCCACGACGTCAGAATGGCCAGCAAGGTCTTGCCGCGCCAACTTCGCCACGGGCTGGATGGATTCAAAAAGATCGACGCGGTAGGCCTTGGGCACGGCCTGTTCGTTGAACCAGGCCAGTGCCTGGTCGGTGCTGAACGCCCGCCGGTCGGGTGCATCCCAGAGACGCACGCTCTCGATGGCACCCACTTCGGCGCGCTCGCGAGACGGGTCCGGCTCCAGGACGTTGGGCTTGTCCTTCTTGGGTCTGTAGGCCAGCTCGACCTCGGCGTTTTCGACTTGGGCGATCGCCTGGTCGATGCCGCTGGGCGAGACCTGCACGATCAGCTCACCGACTCCGGAGGAGCCGGCAAGCGGCATGGTGTTCGGATGGAAGACCCGCTTGGTGGGGCGATGGGACTTCGCCAAGGCCTCCTCGCGCATCCGCACCTTCAAGAACCCGATGCCGCTTGCCGAGCTGCTCTGCAGCTTCGACTTGACGACTTTCAGCTGCTCGCTCAACTGCTGCTTGTGCACAGCAAATGCAGCATCAAGACCTTCGAAGAATTCCTTGTTCGACGATCCGGGATTGCGCTTGCGGTCGGCCTGAAATTGCCGAGCGTCTAGCACCACCTGAATAGGGCTGTACGTTTCCATGTTCCTCCCTGCGAACCGGCGCTACTGATTTTTGTTGCCGGTAGTTGATCAATTAGGCCATAACTGCATCATCAAGCCAACGGGCAACGGCTGACTTGCTCTTGTCGAACAACGCACCCAGATCGTTCAGCGTGAATCGCGAGTACTTATGGCGAGCCCACCTCGCAATGTCAGCGTCTTCCTTCTGCAGCAGATGGCGGACCTCGTCTGACAATCGGCCGCTGTTGAGATACGCGATGTCCCGCAGGCATTCAATGGGTGAAGCCGGCTTGGGCTCCATCACAGAACGCTTCTTGTAC
>NZ_JBFUMO010000592.1:0-3481 GCF_054049355.1 Roseateles sp. P5_E11
TCTTCGGTCTTTGCATCRGCAGTTTTCTCAACGTCGTCATTTACCGCCTGCCGCTGATGTTGGAGCGCCAGTGGCTGCATGAGTCGGCCGCGCAGCTCACTGACGCGGCCGCCATGGCGCGCGTCGCTGACGTGCCTTTGCCCGAGGCTGAAAAGCTGGCCAAGGCCGTGGATGTCTACGGCACCAAGATCGAAGCCCTGCCGCCATTCACTATCGCCGCGCCGCGTTCACGCTGCCCGCATTGCGGCCATCAGTTGCGCTGGCATGAAAACCTGCCGGTCATTGGCTGGCTTCGCCTGGGCGGTAAATGCGCCACGTGCAAGGCGCCGATCTCCAAGCGCTATCCCATCATTGAAGCGCTCACCGGCGCCGCCTTCGCCGCCCTATCCTGGCGCTTCGGCGCCCAGCCGACCACGCTGCTCTGGTGCGGCTTCGTCGCTGCTCTGATCGCGCTGGCGATGATCGACTGGGACACCACGTTGCTGCCGGATGCGATCAACCAGCCCCTGCTCTGGGCCGGGCTCGCCGCCGCCCTGATGGGCTGGACGATTCCGCTGGACAAGGCCCTGATCGGCGCCTTGAGCGGCTACCTGTCGCTGTGGTCGGTGTACTGGGTGTTCAAGCTCCTCACCAAGAAGGAGGGCATGGGCTATGGCGACTTCAAGCTGCTCGCGGCGCTGGGCGCCTGGCTGGGCTGGCAGATGGTGCTGCCCATCGTCCTCGGCGCCTCAGCCATCGGTGCCGTCATCGGCATCATCATGAAGATGAATGCCGGCCTGCGTGAGGGCCGCTACGTGCCCTTCGGCCCTTTCCTGGCCGGCGGTGGCCTGGTGGTGCTGTTTGCCGGCCAGCCGACGGTGCTGGGCTGGCTCGGCTGGACATGAACCCTTGATGAGGGTCGGCCTGACCGGCGGCATCGGCAGCGGCAAGAGCACGGTCGCAGGCTTTCTACACGAAGCCGGCGCCGCCCTCATCGATACGGATGCCATCTCCCGCACCCTGACCGCGCCCAGCGGTGCGGCCATGCCTGCCATTGCAGTGCAGTTCGGCGCGGACTTCATCAGCACCGATGGGGCCCTGGACCGCGATCGAATGCGCGCCCTGGTCTTCTCTGACCCGACGGCCAAGCGCCGGCTCGAGGCCATCCTGCATCCGCTGATCACCGCTGAAGCACAGGCGCAGGCTGAGACCGCGACGGCCCGCCTTGTCGTCTTCGACGTGCCTCTGCTGGTCGAATCCGGTCGCTGGCGGGCGCGCGTCGCCCGCGTGCTCGTCGTCGATTGCGCGATCGAAACCCAGATCGAACGGGTGCTGCAGCGCCCGGGCTGGACGCGCGAACGCATTGCGGGCGCCATCGCAGCACAGGCCAGCCGCGAAGCCCGCAGGGCGGCGGCCGACGCTGTGCTCCACAACGATCGCCTACCGCTTGTTGCGCTCAGAAACGAGGTTCTCAGCCTGGCCGAGCGCTGGGGCTGTGAAACAATCGCCCGGCCCTGATCGCAGTCCACCCGAGGCACCTTTGGTCCTGTACGAGTACCCGTTCAACGAAAGCATCCGCACGATGCTTCGCCTCGAGCATCTGTTCGACCGCCTCGGCACGCTGATGTCGCGCGAGACCGCGCTGGACCATCATTTCGCCCTGGTCACGCTGTTCGAGATCATGGACGTCGCTTCGCGTGCCGACCTCAAGAGCGATCTGCTCAAGGAACTCGAGAAGCACAAGGCGCAATTCATCGGTTACCGCGGCAGCCCCGGCCTTGACGAAGCACGCCTGGATGAAGTCGTCGCCCGCATCGACGGCGCCTTCCAGCGTTTGAACGCGCTGGCCGGCAAGGCCGGCGCGACGCTGACGGGCAACGAGTGGCTGATGAGCATCCGCAGCCGCATCAGCATTCCCGGCGGCACCTGCGAGTTCGACCTGCCGGCCTATTACAACTGGCAGCAGTTGCTGCCGGTGCGCCGACGCAAGGATCTGATGACCTGGGCCCAGACGCTGATGCCGCTGGCTGAGGCCCTGCAGGTGCTGCTCGGCCTGCTGCGCGACTCTGGAGCCCCGCACAAGGTGGCGGCCACCGCGGGGCAGTTCCAGCAGAGCCTGCCGCCTGGCCGCGTCTACCAGCTGCTGCGCATGCGCATCGACCCCAGCCTCGGGCTGATCCCCGAAATCTCCGGCCATCGGCTGATGATCTCCATCCGCCTGATGCGCCAGGACGAGGAAGGCCGGCTCAAGCTGGCACAGGAAGACAGCGGCTTCGAACTCGCCTTGTGCCAATGAAGACGAACCCCGCAGGCGAGCGCATCGTGCGCTGCCCTCAATGTGGCGGCGACAGCGTGTTCGCACCCAGCAACAAATGGCGGCCCTTCTGCAGCGAGCGCTGCCGGCAGATCGACCTCGGCGCCTGGGCCAGCGAGTCGTTCCGCGTGCCCGCCACGCCGCCCCAGAACCCGGATGAATACGGGCCGGACGGCGAGCCGCTGGTGCACTGATCAGGCGCTCAAGCGCTCAACAGACGCCGCGACACCAGCTCACGCCRCGCGCTGGCGGCATCCGTGAACAGGAAGGCCTGCCAGTCGCGTGACAGGGCCGCATCGACATTGGCCGGGTGGTCGTCCAGGAAAAGCAGGTCCTGCGGCGGCGCATTGAAGTGACGCTCGGCCATCGCGAACATCTCGGCGCTCGGCTTGATCTGCTTGACACGGCCCGAGAACAGGCCCGACTCGAACCATTCATTCAGTGGAAAGCTGCGGCTGAGATGGTCCGCATACGGCTCGGGCATGTTGGACAGGAAGTGCAGCGTGTGCCCCGCGGCGCGCAGATCGCGGATCAGCACGGCAGTAGCGGGGATCAGCATCAGCTCGTCCGGCACTGCACGCACGACCGCAGCGACGTCGCCCCGCGGCCAGCCGGTGCGCGCCGAGATGCGGCGCACCACCTCGTCGGCGCCGATCAGGCCCTGGTCGAACAGGCCCCAGTCGCCACCATAGTTCTGAAAAAAGACCACAGCCGCGGCCGCCCCCTGCTCCAGCGTCTCGATGCGGTGCGGCCAGAGGCGCGCGAGGAAGCTGGCCGGATGCCAGCGGAACACCACGCCGCCAAAATCAAAGACGATCTTCATGCGGCCACCAGCCGCTTCAACAGGCCGGCGGTCGAGCCGTCCAGGCCCGCCGTGTCGCCAGAGTCCAGGCGCGGCAGCAACTGGTTGCAGAGTGCCTTGCCCAGTTCCACGCCCCACTGGTCGAAGCTGTTGATGCCCCACAGTGCGCCGGTCACGAAGACGCGGTGCTCGTACAGGGCGATCAGCGCGCCGAGCGAACGCGGCGTCAGCGCATCCAGCACGAGGGTCGTACTCGGGCGGTTGCCAGGAAAGCTGCGGTGCCGGGACAAGACGCCACGGTCCAGCGTTGCCGACGCGGTCGGCGCCTTCTCGGTGAGGGCCTCGGCGGCCGTCTTGCCTTGCATCAATGCCTGGCTCTGCGCCAG
>NZ_JBFUMO010000593.1:0-3477 GCF_054049355.1 Roseateles sp. P5_E11
CACCGACGTCGGACGTCGGCGGCGCCTACCGCTGGAACCAGGCCACCTCGCAATGGGTGCCGATCACCGACGGCCCGGGTTTCGGGGGGGGGATAGAAGGAGCCTTCCACACCGTCGAAAGCATCGCCCTCGATCCAACCAACGACCAGCGGGTCTACATGGTCGCGGGCGATAGCAAGAAGAACGCTCGCTTGTACATTTCCAGCAACCGCGGCGACAGCTGGACATGGGTCACGCTGCCGTTTCTTGCCGRCGCCGATACCGGTCGGGCGATTGGCGAGCGCCTGAGGCTCGATCCGACCAATCCGTCGACGATGTTCTACGGTTCGACCAAGGCCGGCCTGTGGAAGAGCACGAACTCCGGCCAAACCTGGGCGCAGGTCACGGGCCTGTCTTCCTACACGACGACCAACGCCATGGTCGGCGTCGAGCAGATCATCTTCGACAACGGGAACGTGGGCGGCGGCCAGCCGACCTGGAACATGTGGGCCGCGATCGCTCCTGACTACGCCACCGCAGCGGGCCTGACCTCGACCTTCTACAGGTCCAGCAACAACGGCTATTCATGGACGCCGGTCGCGGTGCCGGCCGCCGTCGCCGGGTACTACATCCCGCACTTCGCGCGCGCCGCCGACGGCAATTACTACGTGGTGTTCAACAAGAACGCAGGCCCGGGCGGCGACGGTCCCGGCTACCTCTACAAGTACACCGGTATCAATGGCGGCGCCTGGACCTTGCTGAGCAGCACTACCACGGGCGGCTACGGCGGCGTGTCCGTCTACGGCAGCGGCCCGACCACCCGCATCGCGCTGGCCGTGAGCGCTACCTGGGGCGATTTCACCGGCCAGAAGATCACCCAGTTGTCCGACAACGCAGGCAGCACCTGGCGCGAAATCGAGTCCATGATGCCCCACGAGCAGAACAGCGCCGGGTACTGGGGCTGGAATGACGACATCGAGATCGATCCGAACAACCGCGACCACATCTTGCACCTTGACGGTCCCGGCATCTGGGAGACGATGAACGCCTCGTCGGCGACACCGAGCTGGACCACCAAGCTGAACAATCTCGAAGAGACTGCCACGCTGGCGCTCATCACCCCTCCACCCGGCGCGACCTACAAGTTCATCAGCAGCGCGGGCGACATCGGCCCCTGGGTCCAGACAGACCTCGCGACGACGCCGACCAAAGGCCCCAACACCGGCTGGAGCAATGGCAATTCCGCCGACATGAGCTGGTCGGATCCGCAATACATTGCCCTCACCGGCGTCACGCACGGGGATCACAAAGGATTCGGGTACTGGTCGGGCGACGGCGGCACCACGTGGACACGCTTTGCCACCTTGCCTCCCGGCGCCGCGACCAATACGCACGAATCGTCGAACATTGCTGTCACCTCACGCAACAACGCGATCTGGGCGCCGCCCGATACCGTGCCGTCCTACACCACCAACAATGGCGCCAGCTGGACGGCGACCAATCTCCCCGCGCTGCCGGAGACGTCCGGCTTCCCTCGCTCATACCGGCTCGCGGTGGATCGCAGGAATCCGAACAAGGTCTATGCCTACGATTCGGGCGGCTCCGTGTTTGCTGGTCCGGGCAAGTTCTACGTCTCGACGGATGGCGGCCACAACTTCACGCTGAGCCAGGGTTCGGTGTCGGCAAATATGAAGGGCAATCCGTATTTCCTGACCGGGATGGCGGTCAACCCGAACGTCGAGGGCGACATCTGGGTGGCTGACGGCAATACCGTGTACCACTCGGTCGACTCGGGCGCCACCTGGACCAAGTTCAACAACTTCGCGTCTGTTTTCGGCAGCGACTTTTGGCCCGACGTGAACGGTGCCAGTGCCTTGACTCTGGGCAAGGCAGCCCCTGGCGCGCCGTATTCCGCCGCGGTCTACGTGGTGGGCGTGATCAACGGCCAGTGGGGTGTGTGGGCTTCCAACAATGCAGGCAGCACTTGGACCCGCTTTAACGACGATGCCCATCAGTTCGGCGGCATAACCAGGTTGGCGGGTGACTGGAACACCTACGGCCGGATCTACGCCGCCGGCGGGGGCCGCGGCGTGCTCTACAGCAATTGAACCGAGAGCTCGGCAGGCTGGCGTCCAAATCATGGCACCGGGCCTGCCGCCACCTCCTTCACCTTGTTCGACGGTTATGCCCAAGCCCTGGCGCCGACCGTCCATAACGCTCGCATCCGGCGGAGACAACCGGCCGAGCACTTTCAACCTTGAAAGGTAGAACCATGAGAGCCTTGTTATCCACATTGCTGCTGGCCCTGGGGGTCAGCGGGGCCCCATTGGCCCAGGCACAAAGCTGTGGCAGCGGCGGCGGTACCACCGTCTGCCTGACGGCCACTGGCACGACCGACAACGTACAGCTGGGCTGGACCGTCAGCGGCAACGTCTCGCGCCTGGAGGTCTACCGCGATACCGACGCCGATCCCAACGGCCGCAGCCGCATCGCCGCGCCGGGCAGTAGCGCCAGGAGCTACACCGACTCCACGGCCGCAAACGGCACGCCCTATTGGTACTGGGTCAAGTTCACGACCAACGGCGGCAGCTACAACTCCGGCGTGGCCACTGCCACGCGCAACAGCAGCTGCACGCCGACGGCCATCACGCCTTACATCAGCGCCAACGGGTCCTGGACGCAGACGGCCTCAGCCTCGATCACTGCAGGCAACTCGGCCATCCTCGGCCCGCAGCCGGTGGCCGGCGGTTCGTGGGGCTGGAGCGGCTGCGGCACGTCAGGCTCGGCACGCGAGCAGACCATCACGCCTGCTGCCAGCTGCACGGCCACCGCCACCTACACCAACAGCTGCGGCGCCAAGAGCACGCAGGCCTTTGTGATCACCGTGCCCGGCTCCATGCGCGACCTGACGAGCGTGCAGCTGTCGCAGCAGATGTCGCCCGCCTGGAACATCGGCAACTCGCTGGACGCCTCACCCAACGAGACCAACTGGGGCAATCCGCTGATCAACCAGCAATTGCTCAACGCAGTGAAGGCGGCCGGCTTCAAGACCGTGCGCATCCCCGTCAGCTGGAACCAGTACGCCGACGCCAACGGCAACATCAGCCCAACCTTCATGGCGCGTGTCACCGAGGTCGTCGGTTACGCACGCAACGTCGGCCTCTACGTCGTGCTCAATACGCACCATGAAGGCAGCTGGCTGATCCCGACCTACGCCTACCAGGCGAGCGCCAACGCGCGCCTGGCCAAGCTGTGGACGCAGATCGCCAACAACTTCAAGAACTATGACGACTACCTGCTGTTCGCCGGCACCAACGAGGTGATGGTGTCCGGCGACTACGGCCCACCGACGGCCGAGTACCAGGCCGTCCAGAACGGGTTCAACCAGGTCTTCGTCGACTGCCCGTGCTGATGGGTGAATGGTGAATATGGCGCGATCCTGAAGTCCGAGTACGACCCGGCCGGCACCTACCGCACCGCCTGGACCAAGTACGTGAC
>NZ_JBFUMO010000594.1:0-3468 GCF_054049355.1 Roseateles sp. P5_E11
GTCGAAGCCTTGCAACGCGCGGACGCCGGCCGGCAGGCGCTGGCGGCGGCACGGCTGCTGGCCGCGGAGGCCTGGCTGGCGGCCAGCCGCTGGGCCGAGGCCGATGCTGCCGCGCAAGAGGCGCTGAAGCTGGCAGGCGGTGATCCCTTGCTGCGCGCCGAGGCGCTGGCCTCGATGGCGCAGGCTGCCTGGTCCGCCGGCCGTGCAAAGGCGGCGCAGGCCGCGCTGCAGGAGGTTGAGCCCATGCTGCCGGCACAGCCCGCCAGCTCGACGGCGCCGGCTCGCACGCAGGTGCTGCGCGCCGAGATGGCGGAGCGGGCAGACCAGCCCACCGAGGCCGACGCCCATCTGGAGCGCAGCGTCGCGCTGGCGCTCAGCGCGCACGGGGACGCATCGCCGCTCGTGCATCGGCTGCGATCTCTCGCCGCGCAGAGTCTGATCGAACATGGGCGCGCACAGGCCGCGGCGCCGTTCATCGACGCCGTCGTGCGCAACCTGAATGCACGCGGCGGCCAGGCGGTCATCGAGGCCCGCGTCATCCAGACCGAATTTGCGCTGGCCCGCTACCAGGCGGGCCTGGCCCGCCATGCGGATGCCCAGCAGGCCGCCGACTCGGCCACGGCCCTGATCGAAGTCCAGCCGGAGCCACCGCAAGCCCTGCAACTGCGCCTGAACCTGGCGCGCAGCCGCCTGGCCTACATCCACGGCGATATCCAGTCGGCGTGGACCTTTCTGCATTCCAGCTTTCCGGCATCCTCGGAAGGCCGGCCGCCCCGGTACTGGCAGCGCCTGCAATGGACCGCATCCGACATCTTTGCCGCCGCCGTGGGCGCCATATTCACCCAAGGCCACGAGGTGGGCGACTACTGGCAGAAGCTCATCCGCGATGGGCAGATGCGGCCGCTGGACCAGCCCGGTGACCTGGCGCGCTTCGCGCTGTGGCTGACGGCAGCGGGGGATGCTCAGGAAGGCCTGCTCAAGCTGGAGGCCGCGTCGCCTACACCGACCTCGCGCGCCATGTTGGCCTGGGTCAAAGCCCAGATCCTGCTCGACCTGGGTCGACCGGCCGAAGCCGCGGCCGCCGTGCAGGGCCTGTCGCCCGGGTCCACGCCTGACCTGCCACCCGAGCGCTTCACCAGCGAGGCCGTCGCTGCCCAGCTGGACTGCATCCAGGGCCGCRCCGGGGCCGGGCGCGACAAGCTCGTCGCCCAGGCCGAGGACCTCCTGCGTGACCGCAACCCGAACTCACCCCGGCCCGCCTGGTTGCGCGCCCAGGCGGGCCTGTGCGCCCTGGCCGCAGGCGACCGCCCTGGTGCGCTCGCTCTGGCAGCCCAGGCGCGCCAGGCCTTCAAGGCTCAGCCCGATGTGGCGGCGTATTCCAAACTGCCGCTGCAAAAGCTCGACATCGCACTGCAGCGCCGCTGACACGGCCTGTCCCTAGAATCCGCGCGTTCTTCGCCGACCCCGGACTTCCATGACAGCCCCGCTGCGCCCCCTGCCCCGCCTGATCTTCGCCAGCCGCTGGCTGCAACTGCCCCTCTACCTGGGCCTGATCCTGGCGCAGGCCGTCTACGTCTTCCAGTTCTGGACCGAGCTGGTGCACCTGATCGAGGCGGCGTTCGGCGACCAGCATGCGCTTGAAATCCTGGTCAAGAGCATTGGCTACAAGGGCGAGGCGATTCCCGGCAAGCTCAACGAGACGATCCTGATGCTGGTCGTGCTGGGGCTGATCGACGTGGTGATGATCTCCAACCTGCTGATCATGGTCATCGTCGGCGGCTACGAGACCTTCGTGTCGCGCATGGACCTCGACGGCCACCCCGACCAGCCCGAGTGGCTGAGCCACGTGAATGCCTCGGTGCTGAAGGTCAAGCTGGCCACGGCCATCATCGGCATCAGCTCCATCCACCTGCTGAAGACCTTCATCAACGCCGACAACTACGCCGAGAAGACGCTGATGTACCAGACCATCATCCACGTCGCCTTCCTGCTGTCGGCCATGGCCATCGCCTTCACGGACCGGCTGTTGCCGCAGCCGCCTCACGGCGAGAAGCACTAGAGCGTCAGTCAGCGGCCGACCATCTGCCCCGGCACCACCCAGGCGTCGAACTGCTCGGCCGTCACATGGCCCAGCGCCAGCGCCGCCTCGCGCAGGCTGCTGCCTTCCTTGTGCGCCTTCTTGGCGATCTGGGCGGCCTTGTCGTAGCCGATATGCGTGTTGAGCGCCGTCACCAACATCAGTGAGCGCGCCACCAACTCGGCAATGCGCCCCTCATTGGGCTCGATGCCGACGGCACAGTGCCTGTTGAAGCTGGCCATGCCATCGGCCAGCAGGCGTGCGCTCTGCAGGAAGTTGTGGATGACCATCGGGCGAAAGACGTTCAGCTCGAAGTTGCCCGACGCGCCGCCGATGTTGATGGCCACGTCGTTGCCCATGACCTGGGCGGCCAGCATGGTCACCGCCTCGCTCTGSGTCGGGTTGACCTTGCCSGGCATGATGGACGAGCCMGGCTCGTTCTCSGGRATGCTGAKCTCGCCAATGCCGCTGCGCGGGCCGCTGGCCAGCCAGCGCACGTCGTTGGCGATCTTGGTCAGGCTGGCGGCCAGCGTCTTCAATGCGCCGTGGGCGTGGACGAGGGCGTCGCAGGAGGCCATGGCCTCGAACTTGTTCGGCGCCGTGACGAAGTCATGGCCCGTCAGTCGCGCCAGCTCCGCCGCGACCTGCTCGGCATAGCCCTTGGGCGCGTTCAGCCCGGTGCCTACCGCCGTGCCGCCCAGAGCCAGTTCGTAGAGATGCGGCAGCGCCGCCAGCACATGCCGCTCACCGTGGTTCAGCTGCGCCACCCAGCCCGAGATCTCCTGCCCCAGCGTCAGCGGCGTGGCGTCCTGCAGATGGGTGCGGCCGATCTTGACGATGTCATCGAAAGCCTCGGCCTTCTGCTGCAGCGTCGTGCGCAGCGCGCGCAGCGGCGGCAGCAGGCGCTCCTGCAAGGCCTGCACGGCGGCGACATGCATGGCGGTCGGGAAGACGTCGTTGCTGCTCTGGCTGCGGTTCACGTCGTCATTGGGATGCACCAGCCGCCCCTCGCCCCGCTCGCCGCCCAGCAGCTCGCTGGCGCGGTTGGCCAGCACCTCGTTGACGTTCATGTTGGTCTGCGTGCCTGAGCCCGTCTGCCAGACGACCAGGGGGAACTCGTCCGCGTGCAGGCCGCCGATGACCTCGTCCGCCGCGGCGACGATGGCCTCGGTCTTGGCCTGGTCCTGCAGCCCCAGCCCACGGTTCACGACGGCCGACGCCCGCTTCACCTTGGCCAGCGCGCGAATCAGCTCGGGCGCCTGGCGTTCGCCGGAGATGTCGAAGTTCTGCAGCGAACGCTGCGTCTGCGCGCCCCACAGCCTGTCGGCTGGCACTTCGATGGGGCCGAAGGTGTCGTGCTCGATGCGGGTGCTGCTCATGACGGTTCTCAC
>NZ_JBFUMO010000595.1:0-3452 GCF_054049355.1 Roseateles sp. P5_E11
TCGTCCAGCAGCACGACGCTGTAGGGCCGGCGGCGCAYGGCCTCGGTCAGCACACCGCCCTCGCCGTAGCCCACATAGCCCGGAGGCGCGCCTTTGAGCGTGGAGACGGTGTGCGACTCCTGGTACTCGCTCATGTTGATGGTGATGACGTTCTGCTCGCCGCCGTAGAGCGACTCGGCCAGCGCCAGCGCCGTCTCGGTCTTGCCCACGCCCGAGGTGCCGCACAGCATGAAGACGCCGATGGGCTTGTTCGGGTTGTCGAGCTTGGCGCGCGAGGTCTGGATGCGGCGGGCGATCATGTCCAGGCCGTGCTGCTGGCCGATGACGCGCTGGCCCAGCGTGGCGCCCAGGCGCAGCACGGCTTCCAGCTCGTTCTTGACCATGCGGCCGACGGGGATGCCGGTCCAGTCGGCGACGACGCTGGCCACGGCCTGGGCGTCGACCGAGGGCAGGATCAGCGGGTGGTCGCCTTGCAGCTCGGCTAGCTGGGCCTGGGCGGCGTGCATCTCGACGAGCAGCCCGTCGCGGTCGGGTGCCGCAGAGGCGGCTTCATCGACCGGCTGGCCATCACCGCGCAACTTGGCGCGCAGCTCCAGGATCTTGGCGACGACATCCTTCTCCTGCTGCCAGCGCACTTCCAGCGTCGCGAGGCGCGCGCGCTCGTTGGCCAGCTTCTCTTCCACCGACACGCCGCGGTCGCCGATATGCACGCCCACCTGGGCCTCGCGGCCGATGATGCCCTGCTCGATCTCCAGCGACTCGATGCGGCGTTTGCAGTCCTCGACCTCGGCCGGCATCGCGTGCTGGCTGACGGCGACGCGGGCGCAGGCGGTGTCGAGCAGGCTGACGGCCTTGTCGGGCAGCTGGCGGGCCGGGATGTAGCGGTGCGACAGCTTGACCGCAGCCTCGATGGCCTCGTCGAGCAACTGGACCTTGTGGTGCTTCTCCAGCACCGTGGCCACGCCGCGCAGCATCAGGATGGCCTTCTTCTCGTCCGGCTCCTCGACCTGCACAGTCTGGAAACGGCGGGTCAGGGCCGGGTCCTTCTCGATGTACTTCTTGTACTCCGCCCAGGTCGTGGCGCCGACGGTGCGCAGGTTGCCGCGCGCCAGAGCGGGCTTGAGCAGGTTGGCCGCGTCGCCCGTGCCGGCGGCGCCACCCGCGCCCACCAGCGTGTGGATCTCGTCGATGAACAGGATGATGGGCGTGGGGCTGCCCTGCACCTCGTCGATGACCTGGCGCAGGCGCTGCTCGAACTCTCCCTTCATCGACGCGCCGGCCTGCAGCAGGCCGATGTCCAGCGTCAGCAGCGTCACGCCCTGCATGGGCGGCGGCACGTCGCCGCGCGCCAGGCGCAGCGCAAAGCCTTCCACCACGGCCGTCTTGCCGACACCGGCCTCGCCGGTCAGCAGCGGGTTGTTCTGGCGGCGGCGCATCAGGATGTCGACGATCTGGCGGATCTCGTCGTCGCGACCGGTCACCGGATCGATCTCGCCCTTGCGCGCCTTCTCGGTCAGGTCGACGGTGAACTTCTTCAGTGCCTCCTGGCGGCCCATGGCGGCGGGCGCCATCGCGCCCTCGGCTTGGCCGGGTTGCGCGCTGTTCAACGCGCTGCCGTCGGTGGCGCCCAGGCCGGCTTCGCCGGTCTTGCCGACCAGGCTTTGCAGCTTGTCGGCCAGGTCATCGGCCTTGATCTTCTCGAACTGGCGCGAGATGCCGAACAGCGCTTCACGCAGCGAGCGCGTGGAGAGCAGCGCCAGCAGCAGGTGGCCGCTGCGCACCTGGGCATCGCCGTACATCAGCGTCGAATAGACCCAGCCCTGCTGGATGGCGTGGGTGATGTGCTCGGAGAAGTCGCTGATGGCGGTGGAGCCGCGCGGCAGGCGGTCCAGCGCCGTTGTCACGTCACGCGCAAGCGCGGCGGCGTCCAGGCCGTAGTGGCGCACGATGGCGCTGACGTCGGACTCGTTGTTCTCCAGCAGCTGGGTGATCCAGTGCACCAGCTCGACATAAGGGTTGCCCCTGAGCTTGCAGAAGACGGTGGCGCCTTCGATGGATTTGTAGGCCAGCGGGTTGAGCTTGCCGAACAGGGCTTGGCGGCTGATGTCAGTCATTTCCAGTTCTCCTCGGTGCTAAGTGACCAAGGGCGCCGTTCGGTTCCGCTCTGAGCGCGCTACATCTGATGCTTGGGGGCAAGCGAGGGTTTCAGCGCCCCCCGGCAGATGCTCTCGACGTTCATCAGCAGCTGGTCGGCCCGCTTGCGCGGGCGCTGGCTGTTGAGCCAGGCGCTGCGCCCCAGCATGCCCACGCCGGGACGCTTGCCCAGCGGCCAGGCCGGCACCTCGGCGGGCTTGAGGCGCAGGCGCACATCCCAGGCGAACTCCTGGCCAACGTATTGCCTCACCATGGCCTGCAGGGCCTGCAGGGCCGGCAGATACGGGCCCGACGGCAGGAAGGCCTGGAATGCCTCCCAGCCCAGGGGGCCGATCTCGATGCGGAACTTGTGCTGCACATCCCAGACCTGGCGGCCCAGCACGGCACCGCGACCCAGGGCCACGCCGTCGTGCTTGACGAGGCGGGTGCGCTCCTCGAGCCCCAGCGGCATCCAGTGGCCGCTGAACTGCTGTACCAGGGCGGGCACACGGAAGCGCAGCGCGATCCAGCTTTGCAGCCCATCGGCATCGCGCGCCGAGCGAGCCAGACGGCCGGCGAAATAGAGCTTGGAAAAATCCCCCAGGGCGTCGCGCTCGCGCAGCRACGGCTCGGCCAGGCCGATGAGGGCGCCCACATGGCGCACGATAGGCGCGTCGCGGCTGCGATCCATGCCCACCACCGGGTTGGCGCGCGCCCAGGCCCGGTAGAAGAGCAGGCCGAAGCGATGCAGCAGCATGTCGGCAAAGGCCGCGAAGGTGCGGTCGCCGTGGTGCATGGCCCGCTCGCGGGCATATTCGGTCAGGTGGGTGGGCAAGGCACCATTGGGGCCGAACAGGCTCAGCACCCGCTGCACCAGGCGTGGCGGGCCGTGGTCGTTGGCGGCCAGTTTGGTGATGGCCGTCGGCGCGAAATTCAGCGCCGGTTCGCTGGCAAAGCGCACCGGCTCGTCGCCCGGGCGCAACGCATCGCCCAGGCGCGGCTTGTCGGCGTGGGCCGCCTCGATGCGGCGCAGGGCCTGGAAGAGGTCGAACCGGCCCGGGCGCGCGGCCAGCGCGTCGAAGATCGAGGGCTCGGGCTTTTGGCTCACAGCACAGCCCGGGCGCCGGACAGCGGCTGCCAGCGCTTGAGTTCGCCGCGGGTGCGCGAGACCAGCAGCGTCTGGACAAAACTGTTCATCGACACATGGCGGCTGAAGTAGTGGTGCAGCACGGCGCCCAGCAGCGTCGCGCTGCCACCTTCGAAGGAGAGCTCGTCCACCGTCAGCTGCACCTCCAGCCCGCGACCGAAGGCGATGGGGC
>NZ_JBFUMO010000596.1:0-3442 GCF_054049355.1 Roseateles sp. P5_E11
GAGTACGGCAACAGCAGCGACCGCCACATCGTGCCGCCCAAGAGCTCGCAGCAGCAGTGCGAGCTGCATGGCATGTTCGACGCCTCTATCGGCGGCGCCACGCCGGCGCGCATCAAGGCCGGCTACGCGGTCGCGGCGCGCGAGAACGGCAGCCTGCTGCACCCCGTGCCGGGTGCCACCATCGAGCTCGTGACGCCCGCCAAGGCCGCCCTGGCGGCCACCGTGCAGGGCGGCGCAATAGCGCCGCCCGAGCAGGCCGACGACACCAAGGACCGCTTCGCGGCGGGCCAGTACCTGGTGCACCGCGAGGCCATCGTGCCCGTGCCCTACCTGCCCGACCCGGCCAGCGGCGGCGTCGCCATCGAAGGCGTGCCCGGGTTGAACGCCTGGATCCAGGGCAAGCCGCTGGTGCTGCTGGCGCCAGGCCTGCACGGCTATGTGCTCGACAAGGGCGCCCGCGCGGTGTTCCTGGACGACCACAAGGACCGCCTCATCCTGCTGCTCGACTTCGATCGCGACCCTTCCAACGGCGCCCTGGGCAAGACCTGGCCGGAGGACACCCGCAGCCTGCGCCTGCAGCTGCACGAGCAACCCGGCGAGGTGGCCACCCCGCCCTGCGGCGACGACTTCACCGTGCCCGACGCGCCCAAGTGGGACTTCAACAAGGGCATCCTGCGCGTCTTCCTGCCCAAGGGCCATGTGGCCCGACTTCGCTACGCGAGCTTCGTGCACGATGAGCTGGTGCGCCACCTCGCGCTGCCCTACTGGCAGCCCAGCGCGGCGGGCGTGCAGCGGCTGCAGGCCCAGGCCCTGGCCGGCGTCAACTGGATGCTCACGCCCTGGCGCGACCTCGTCTTCGTGCACGCCACGCAGCAACCGGTGTGCGAGCCGCGCGTCGAGAAAGCCAGCGTGGACCGCCAGGCCGGCTGGCAGCACGCCGACCTGCTGGCCCGCACCGTGCGCCTGCATGGCCCGAGCACCGGCAAGTTCGAGATCGTCGGCGAGTGGGACGAGTGGGTCGACGACCCCCTGGCCGACGACCCGGCCGACCCCGGCCCCAAGCGCGTGCCTCACGAGGCCGTGCTGAGCGAGATCCGCCTCGCGGAGATGCACGGCAACCGCTTCACGCTGGAGCAGGCCGTGGCCGAGCAGACGGCCTTCACGCCGGTGGGCGGCCAGCTGCTGCCGTCCGACCTGGCCAAGCATCCCGCCGTGCCGGRCAACCGCCACGAGTTCGGCGACACCAAGTTCCGCTTCGTGCGCTACCACCTGCGCGCCACCACGCGCTTCCGCGAATACCTCCCGCCGTCCCTGTTCGCCAAAACCGAGCGCATCACGCGCGACGGCCCCATCGTCGAGACCGACCGCGTGCAGATCCAGGCCCACACCCTGCTCGGCGAAACCAAGGACGCCGGCGCGCCCATCGCCGACGTGGGCACGGGCGGCACGGTCGGCACCGTCATCCGCTCGACCAGCCCACCCGACATYCCCCAGGTGCTCTACGTCGTGCCCACCTTCCGCTGGGACCGCAGCGTGCGCGACCGCAGCACGCGGCTGGGCAACGGCCTGCGCGTGTATCTTGAGCGGCCCTGGTTCTCGTCCGGCAACGGCGAGCTGCTGGGCGTGGTGCTGCAGCCCAACGACGGCAAGTTCGCCGACCTGCCCGCCGATCGCATCCCCTATCTGACCCAGTGGGGCCGCGACCCGCTGTGGGATTCGGCAAACGCCGGTGACGTGGCCAACGCCGATGCCTTCGGCGCCGCCGTGCGCACCGAGCAGGTGCTGCTGTTGGAAGACGGCCAGCCCGCCACCGTCGCGGGCCACCGCGTCTACTTCGACAAGCAGCGCAAGCTCTGGTACTGCGACATCGAGCTCAACACCGGCTTCAGCTACATGCCCTTCGTGCGGCTGTCGCTGGTGCGCTTCCAGCCCCATGCGCTGGCCGAGGCCAAGGTCTCACGCACGATGCTGTGCGACTTCGCCCAGGTGCTGCCGCGCCGCGTCGCGATCGTCAAGCGCGAGCGCAACACTGTGCAGCTCGACGTCTACGGTTCGGCCGCCAAGCGCGGGCCGATGCGCCGGCTCAATGCCGGCGGCCAGGCCGAGTCCCCGCTCGCCAACGCCTCGGTGATCTCCGACTTCACCGGCACCCACCTCGAAGACGGGCGCAACCGCATGGAGGCCGTGCTGCAGCGCCAGTCCCTCGACTTCGATGGCGACATCGGCTGGCAGGATGTGCAGGTGCTGGGCGGCCAGCTCGTCGGCGGCGACGCCGCGTCGCGCTCCCTGGCCATGAAGGCCCTGGAGGCCCCGGCCCCCAAGCTCGCCGCCGAAACCGTCGTGCGTACTACCCGCGGCGGCGAGACGCTGCGCTTCGACCGCCTGGAGCAGCTCAAGCCCGTCCCCGGCCTGGTGAGAGACGTCGTCGTCGGCCCTGTTGGACCAATCGGACCGATTGGTCCCATCGGCCCGATCGGCCCGCTCTTCGATCCTCCCATCTGGTCCCACACAGGGTCCCTGCCGACCCTGGCCAGCGGCTGGCGCTACCGCGTGCTGCTGCGCGAGTTCGAGCGCTTCTACACCGACAAGACCGTCCCCGACCCGCGCAACGCGACCTGGCGCAAGCTGGTGGTGGAGGAGAGGCTGACGTATGCGGAGGCGTTCGAGGTCTGAACGGAGGGCATCGCGGGGCGGCGAGTCCAGTGCCGTCGGTCAGTTCACCGAAATGCCCTCCCCCATAGCGGGCCTCACCAACCTTGTCTCGCTAGACGGGGCTTTCGCGGCCTGCCTTGCCGCGTCGCTCGCCGACGCCTACCTGATAGTCGCCCYGAGCGCCTGAGAAAGCCTGGCACGGTCCAGGTCGTCGCTGATCTTGCGCGCATTCACCATCAGCTCGCATTTGTCCAGCAATGCCAGCGTCTTCTCGGCTTCGGTGTTCAGCGTGTTCATCTGCTTTGTCACATAGTCGTTGACGCTGCCCTTCACCTTGTCGCGCACGTCAAGGGGAAGTCCGAGAAAGGCGTCCTGGATTGAATCGAAAGCTTCCCTCGGGCCACCCTGCAACACCGTCACGTTCTGCCGCCATTCACGCAGTTTGGTGTCCAGCCCTACGGCTATTACACCGTTGGTCGTCACCAGCCACTTGTCGGGCTCGAGGAGGGCGCGCTCCGTATCCGTGCTGAGACCACCCATGAAACGACCGTCGTTGGCACGGAAGAAATCTTCGAATGCCTTCTCGGTACCGGCGCGCTTACGGTCGAAGATGTCTTTCAGCCCGCGCTGCACCTCGGACCAGTCGCTCTTCTGCCCGTCCGTGCGCAGGCCGGATGCCGCCCGGTCCATGTCCGCAAAAACCGCAGCATGCGTGGCGCGGGTTCCATCCAGGTTGCATGCCTTGAGGAACTCGTCAACCTGCTGCCGGATACCGCCGTAGGCGACGATG
>NZ_JBFUMO010000597.1:0-3439 GCF_054049355.1 Roseateles sp. P5_E11
GCACGGCCTCCTGGAAGTCGAACCGAGCCGGCTCGTCGTAGCGGGCGCGGTGTTTCTCGAACCAGTCGCGCAGCACCGGCTCCTTGACCGGCGGCAGCTGGGTGCCGCCGTCGACCACGCTGAGCGCCTTGAAGATGACGCGTTCTCGGATCGCGGTGTCGCCTTTGTCGAGCTGCAGCGCCAGGCCTTCGCGGTAGAGCACCTCGTTGTCGAGCCAGACCTTGCGCAGCGCGGCGGTCTCTTCGGCGTTGGGCTCATGGCCGCGCTTGGCTTTGAACAGCTCGCGGGCCTCGCGATCGACTTCGGCGCTGATGATGATCTCGTTGGACCCCGCGGTGTCGCGGTTGAGCAGGCGGTCGGCGCCGAACAGGGCAGCGCCCAGCAGCAGGAAGTGCAACAGCGGTTCGCGGGTCCAGTTCGGCAGGCCGGATAGGCGGGGCGGCGCCTTGGCGGTGGGGGTCAAGGAAAGCTGGGCGGACATCGGTCTCTGGGGGCGGGGCACAGGCGGCGGATGCTATCGACGCTGCAAGACAAATTGACGACAAGCGTGGCCGCTGGGGACGCGCACGCGCGACAAAAAAAAGGGCGCCGCATCGCTGCGGCGCCCTGGCAAGTGTTGTCGGGAGCAGGGCTCCCGGCTCCTTTACTTGACGCCTGCGACGGCGACCGAATTGGCCACTTCGACGTAGATCGGGTTGCTGTAGAACCAGAGGTCGGCCCAGGCCGCGACGTCGTAGGACACCGCCTTCTGGCCCACGATCGGGTTGCCCGCGCYGGTGGCCGTGGCCAGGTGAGCCGGGCAGCCGTTGATGGTGCCGTTGGCCTGCGTCCAGGTTGCGCCAGCGGCCGGCAGGTTGGTGGCTACCGTCGTACAGGGGATGCGAAGCATCGTCGTGTCGTTGGCGTTGGTGAACAGGTCGGCCAGCGGGTTGCCGTTGGCGTCCGTCTCGTAGGGCACGGCAGCCGGCATGTTGGTGCCACGCAGGCGCACGTACTGCGAGGCCTGGACCGCCGGGATGCGCAAGCTCATCTTCAGGAAGACGCTGTTGTCCACGCCTGACGACACTTGAGTCCAGGCCGAGCCGCCGTTGCCGCTGAAGGTCTTCAGGATGGCGGCCGACGTGTTCTTGGCGGCGGCCGGCACGGCCGACAGGCCGGCGGTGCTGCCGTCGGCGCGCAGCCAGTCGGTGTTACGCGGCCATTCGCCGGCGTAGTCGGCCGAGCCGGGCGTCCTGTAGCCGGTCACGAGGCCACGGACGACGTCGACGTGGTCCAGCACCGGCTTGTTGATCGGCTGGTTGATGCCGACCTGCAGCAGCGATGGGTTCGGGAACGAGTAGGGGGCGAAGTTCGCACCGTCCGGGTCGCGCAGCACGACGGCCACGACGATCTCGGCACCAGGGCGGACCGCGAGCTTCTCGCCCATGGTGACGCAGCCGGTCTTGTCGATGTCGGTGGCGTTGGTCGCCGCGGCGACGGCAATCGCCTCGACGGAGGCGTTCGTCCGGGCGGCGATGCCCGGGTACGAAGCGCAGGCCACGAACGCCAGGCGGTCGATCAGCTGGCCGGAGGCCGCCCAGGCGTTGCCGGTGCGCAGGCCGTCGACGATGGTCTGCGGGCGCAGCTTGTCGGCACCGTTGCGGACCAGCACGTGTGTGCGCTGGTATTCGCCGGGGTAGAAGTCCTGCGACGAGCGGCGGTCATCCGGGCCGAACTGGCCGCGGTTGTGCCAGTCGGAGCTGGCGAAGAACCAGAAGCCGCGGCCTTCGCCGAGCAGGGCGTCCCAGACGCCGCCGACCTGGCCTGCATAGACGCCGGTGCCGCCGTAGGTGGTGCCGCCGACGGAGTCGGTCAGCACGCCGCCGATATTGTTGCGCTTGACCTGGTACTCACCGCGGTTGTCAGACGCGCCGTGGCCCGGCTGCGACTCGAAGCCGAAGGCGACGTTGGGCGCGGCGTTGTTGAAGTTGCGCAGGTGCTCGATGTTGTAGCCGTTGTTGCCGTTCGGGTTGAACGGGCCGGCGCGCTCCAGGTGGGCGGGCACGTAGTAGCTGGCGTTGCCGTGGAAGTTCGCCATCCACTTCATGGCTTCGACGGTCTTGAGGTGGCCGCGCGTGCCGACGCCGGTGCCGGTGGCGGGAATGAGCTTCTGGCCGGTGGCGCTCCAGCCCAGGGTGGCGGAGGTGGAGTCGGCGCTGTTCGGGTTGGCGCAAGTCCAGTTGTTGCCCGTGCTCGAGCCGGTCACGTTGCCGCGACTGGTGTCGGTGTCGTTGCGGTCGAAGCAGTAGGACCACTGGGCCAGCGCGTTGGCGTTGCCGAGCGGCGAATAGCCGGGGGCGGTGGGCAGCGTGACGGAGTCGACGGAGGCCGGCATCTGGCCAGTGATCACCGACATCGAGCTGTGCTCATGGCCGGCGACGACAGACTCCAGCCCGAGGAACAGCGGCAGGTTCTTCTGGGCCGCGAGGTACTCGATGACGGGGTACTGGTACTCCTGCAGCGACTGCCAGCGCCACATGTTGCCCGTGCCGCCGACGCCGCCGCCGTTGCCCTTGAGGTTGGCCGCGCCGATGCTGTTGGCCCAGGTCGTCGTCGGGCCCTGGCCGGCGACATAGGGGAAGGCCGGCGTGGACAGCGAAGCGTCCTCGGCCAATGTGCAATTGCGGTTGCCATTGCCGCCGTGGCCGGCCTGCACGAACCAGTCCAGGCCCCAGGGCGTCTCGGACTTGTCGGTGACCTTCTTCACCAGCTTCTGCATCGAGATCGAGCCGTCCGAGCAGGTGGTGTGGTTGTGGAAGTCACCGGAGACATATTTGCCCGGCGTCTTGCCTGCGGCGGTGGCGACGGTCGGCGCGATGACGACGATGCTGCTGAGGGCAGCCACGGCGGCCAAGGCGATCTGGCTCTTGGTGAAATAGTGGGGCATGGAAGCGGCTCCGAAAGGGAATAGGGGAGGCGTGGAACGGGGCGGATGCTAGGAAGCGGCCGTGACCCTGGCGTGACGGCATCGCGACGCTGCTGAGACGCGTTCAGGGCAAGCCGGCGAAGTCGACGTTGAGCGTGGCGTTGACGGGCTCGGCGAACTCGAAGATGAGACGCAGGGGATAGCTGCGGCCGATCTGCAGCGGCTGCTGCAGATCGAGCAGCTCGATGTGCAGGCCGTCCTCGGTCAGCTCCAGCGTCTGGCCTGGTTGGATCGGCAGGGACAAGTCTTGCGCCTTGGCGGGTGCGCCGGGCCCGGCCAGGCGTGCTCCAGCAGCCACCGGGGTTTCGACGCCGATCAAGCGATCCGCGCGCTGCACCTCATCGAAGCGCATGCACAGCACAGCCGTGTCGGCGTCGACGCGGGCGGTGCGAGTCCAGGGGTGCCAGATGCGCAGATGGCTGCTGAAGAACTCGCAGGCCCGTGCCGGGCGGGCCAAGCCCAGGTAGGCAGCGC
>NZ_JBFUMO010000598.1:0-3437 GCF_054049355.1 Roseateles sp. P5_E11
GTGAAGGACACGTCGCTGCGTGTCGACCAAGGCACCAACGGCACCGTCATCGACGTGCAGGTCTTCACCCGTGAAGGCATCCAACGCGACAAGCGCGCCCAGCAGATCATCGACGATGAGCTGAAGCGCTACCGCCTGGACCTGAACGACCAGCTGCGCATCGTCGAGAGCGACGCCTTCGACCGTATCGAGAAGCTGCTCGTCGGCAAGCTCGCCAACGGCGGCCCGCAGAAGATCGCCAAGGGCACGGCCATCGACAAGGAATACCTGGCCTCGGTCGAGAAGTTCCATTGGTTCGACATCCGTCCCGCCGAGGAAGACATCGCCAACCAGCTCGAGTCGATCAAGAACTCGCTCGACCAGACTCGCCACAGCTTCGACCTGGCTTTTGAAGAAAAGCGCAAGAAGCTGACGCAGGGCGACGAGCTGCCCGCTGGCGTGCTGAAGATGGTCAAGGTCTACCTGGCCGTCAAGCGTCGCCTGCAGCCTGGCGACAAGATGGCCGGCCGYCACGGCAACAAGGGCGTCGTGTCCAAGGTCACTCCGATCGAAGACATGCCTTACATGGCCGACGGCACACCCGCCGACATCGTCCTGAACCCGCTGGGCGTCCCGTCGCGAATGAACGTGGGCCAGGTGCTGGAAGTGCATCTGGGCTGGGCCGGCAAGGGCATCGGCCAGCGCATCGGCGACATGCTGCAGCAGCACACCAAGGTTGCCGAGCTGCGCAAGCTGTTCGACCAGCTCTACAACCAGAGCGGTGGCAAGACGGAACGCATCGAAGACCTGACGGACGACGAAGTGCTGGAGATGGCCGCGAACCTCGCCAAGGGCGTGCCCTTCGCGACGCCGGTCTTCGATGGTGCCAAGGAAGAAGAAATCCGCGGCATGCTCAAGCTGGCGTACCCGGACGACATTGCCGCCAAGAAGGGCCTGACCGCTACGCGCACCCAGGCCTGGCTGTGCGACGGCCGCACCGGCGAGCAGTTCGAGCGCCCGGTCACCGTCGGCTACATGCACGTGCTGAAGCTGCACCACCTGGTGGACGACAAGATGCACGCCCGTTCGACTGGCCCGTACTCGCTCGTCACGCAGCAACCGCTGGGCGGCAAGGCGCAGTTCGGCGGCCAGCGTTTCGGCGAAATGGAAGTCTGGGCGCTTGAAGCCTATGGCGCCTCCTACATCCTGSAGGAAATGCTGACGGTCAAGTCCGATGACGTGAACGGGCGCACCAAGGTGTACGAGTCCATCGTCAAGGGCGAACACGCCATCGAAGCCGGCATGCCGGAATCCTTCAATGTTCTGGTCAAGGAAATCCGTTCCCTTGGCATCGACATTGAACTGGTCAAGAACTAAGGAGCAGATGCATGAAGGGACTACTCGACCTATTCAAGCAATTCACCCCCGATGAGCATTTCGATGCCATCCAGATCGGCCTGGCTTCTCCGGAGAAGATCCGCAGCTGGTCGTTCGGCGAGGTGAAGAAGCCCGAGACCATCAACTACCGCACCTTCAAGCCGGAACGCGACGGCCTGTTCTGCGCCAAGATCTTTGGCCCGATCAAGGACTACGAGTGCCTGTGCGGCAAGTACAAGCGCCTGAAGCACCGCGGCGTCATCTGCGAGAAGTGCGGCGTTGAAGTCACCCAGACCAAGGTCCGTCGTGACCGCATGGGCCACATCGACCTGGCCGCGCCCTGCGCGCACATCTGGTTCCTGAAGAGCCTGCCGTCGCGTCTGGGCCTGGTGCTCGACATGACGCTGCGCGACATCGAAMGCGTGCTGTACTTCGAAGCGTATGTGGTCGTCGACCCGGGTATGACCCCGCTGAAGAAGTTCTCGATCATGAGCGAGGACGACTACGACGCCAAGCGCATCGAATTCGGCGACGAGTTCATCGCGCTGATGGGCGCCGAGGGCATCAAGAACCTGCTGCAGGAAATGGATCTCGACATCGAGATCGATCGCCTGCGCAACGACATGACCGGCTCCGAGCTCAAGGTCAAGAAGAACTCCAAGCGCTTGAAGGTCATGGAGGCCTTCAAGAAGTCCGGCATCAAGCCGAACTGGATGGTGCTGGACGTGCTGCCCGTGCTGCCGCCGGACCTGCGTCCGTTGGTGCCGCTGGACGGCGGCCGCTTCGCGACTTCCGATTTGAACGACCTTTACCGTCGTGTCATCAACCGCAATAACCGCCTGGCCCGTCTGCTCGAGCTGAAGGCCCCTGAAATCATCGTGCGCAAMGAAAAGCGCATGTTGCAGGAAGCCGTTGACTCGCTGCTGGACAACGGTCGCCGCGGCAAGGCGATGACCGGCGCGAACAAGCGTGCCCTCAAGTCGCTGGCCGACATGATCAAGGGCAAGAGCGGTCGCTTCCGGCAGAACTTGCTGGGCAAGCGCGTCGACTACTCGGGCCGTTCGGTCATCGTGGTGGGCCCGACGCTCAAGCTGCACCAGTGCGGCCTGCCCAAGCTGATGGCGCTTGAACTCTTCAAGCCCTTCATCTTCAGCCGTCTCGAAGCCATGGGCATCGCGACGACGATCAAGGCTGCCAAGAAGGAAGTCGAATCCGGCACGCCGGTGGTCTGGGACATCCTCGAAGAAGTCATCAAGGAGCACCCGGTCCTGCTGAACCGTGCCCCGACGCTGCACCGCCTCGGTATCCAGGCTTTCGAGCCCGTGCTGATTGAAGGCAAGGCCATCCAGCTGCACCCCCTCGTCTGCTCGGCCTTCAACGCCGACTTCGACGGGGACCAGATGGCCGTCCACGTGCCGCTGTCGATCGAAGCGCAGATGGAAGCCCGCACGCTGATGCTGGCCTCCAACAACGTGCTGTTCCCGGCTTCCGGCGAACCATCGATCGTGCCGTCGCAAGACGTGGTGCTGGGTCTGTACTACGCGACTCGCGAACGCACCAACGGCAAGGGCGAGGGCATGATCTTCTCGGACATTCCCGAGATGATCCGTGCGCTGGAAAACGGTGCCGTCGAGATCACCGCCAAGATCAGCGTGCGTCTGGTCGAGTGGACCAAGGACAAGGACACGGGCGAGTTCGTGGCCGAGACCAAGCTAACGGACACCACCGTCGGCCGTGCTTTGCTGTCCGAGATCCTGCCCAAGGGCCTGCCGTTCTCGAACATCAACAAGGCACTCAAGAAGAAGGAAATCAGCAAGCTGATCAACACCTCCTTCCGCAAGTGCGGCCTGAAGGAAACCGTCGTGCTGGCCGACAAGCTGCTGCAAAGCGGCTTCAGGCTCGCCACGCGCGCCGGTATCTCCATCGCCATCGACGACATGCTGGTGCCCGCTCAGAAGCACACGCTGATCGAGCGCGCCGAGAAGGAAGTCAAGGAGATCGAGCAGCAGTACGTCTCGGGTCTCGTGACGGCCGGCGAGCGCTACAACAAGGTCGTGGACATCTGGGGCAAGGCCGGCGAC
>NZ_JBFUMO010000599.1:0-3432 GCF_054049355.1 Roseateles sp. P5_E11
GGCTGGGTCCGACCCATTCTGGGTGCCCTCGTGCCGGCGCCCGGCGCGCCGACACCCCAAGTGGCGCGCGGCGGTGACCCCGCGTTGGATCACCTGATCAATTCGGCCAAGGTCAGTGCCTGGTCGGTCTATGGCGAGGGCCAATCCACACAGCAGGTGGCTTGCGAGGCCTCGGGCAAGACCTGCCTGCGCGTCGACCTGCAGGGCAAGCGCGCCAACGTCTGGGACAACGGCGTGATCACACCCATCACCGGCGAGATCCGCAAGGGCGACAAGCTGCAGGTGCTCATGTGGATGCGGCTGGATACGGACGACGCCAAGGCCAAGGTCAGCGTGCCCATCTCGCTGCAACTGAATGCAGCGCCCTACACGGCCCTGCTGTCCAGTGTGGCCACGCTGACCAACAAGCTGGAGCCCGTGGTGCTGAACGGCACAGTCCAAGAAAACCAAGCTGCAGGCACGGTGATGCTGTCGGCGCACGTCGGGCAGGTGGGCCAGCCGATCATTGTGAGCGCACCCTTTGTGTTGAAGAACTTCAARCCGGGCGCCCAATAAAAAAGGAGCCGCGTCAGCAGGCTCCTTCATCAGGCGGCCGCCGTGGAACCGGCTTTGCCGGGCCACTGGCGGCTGCCAAGGCCTGAGGCCTTGTCCTTCGCCAGGCACAAACAGTCCTCAGGACTGTTTCTGTCCGGGCTCAGCCCCCTTGAGGGGGAGGCGCAAAGCGCCTCCGGGTGAGTCAATCAGTCGCGCTCGCCGCCGAAGATGCCGAGCAGCGACAGCAGGCTCTGGAACACGTTGTAGAGGTCCAGGTAGATGGCCAGCGTGGCGGAGATGTAGTTGGTCTCGCCGCCGTCAATGACGCGCTTGATGTCATACAGCAGGAAGGYCGAGAACACGCCCAGCATCAGCACCAGGATGGTCAGCATCAGCGCTGACGACTGCAGGAAGATGTTGGCGATGCCGGCGACCATCAGCACGATCGCGCCAACGACCAGGAATTTGCCCATGGACGACAGGTCGCGCTTGATGATGGTGGACAGGCTGGCCATCGCGAAGAAGATCGCTGCCGTGCCGCCGAAGGCCGTCATGATCAAGCTGGAACCGTTGCGGTAGCCCAGCACCTGGGCAATCAGCCGCGACAGCATCAGGCCCATGAAGAAGGTGAAGCCCAGCAGGGCTGCGACGCCCATGCTGCTGTTCTTGGTCTTTTCGACGACGAACATCAGGCCGAAGGCGCCGATGAAGAAGACCAGCGTGCTGATGCCGAAGCCCATCTTGGCCATGAAGCCGGTGGATACGCCGATCCAGGCGCCCAGCACCGTAGGCACCAGCGACAGGGCGAGCAGCCAATAGGTGTTGCGCAGTACGCGCTGCCGGTCAACAGCCAGGCCGTTGCCGGCATAGCCGTAAGAGGTTTGCAGACTGTCGTTCATGACGATGCTCCGGAGGCAAAAGGACCGAGGGAATTCTAGGCTCCCGCTGGGGCGCTACATTGGGGTCTATCCCCCGGAAAGCAAGACCATGAAACAGCAATCTCAACTCGAACTCGCAGACGTCAAGCGCATCGCCGCCGCAGCGGAGGCCCATGCAGTCAGCAAGGGCTGGGCGGTGTCCATCGCCATCGTCGACGCCGGCGGCCACCTGCTGTGGCTGCAGCGCCTGGATGGCGCCTCGCCCAGCTCGGCGATGTTTGCGCCGGCCAAGGCGCACACCTCGGCCTTGGGCCGGCGCGAATCCAAGATCTACGAGGACATGATCAACGGCGGGCGGCAGTCCTTCCTCAGCGTGCCCGGCATGCACGGCCTGCTGGAAGGCGGCGTGCCCATCCTCGTCGACGGCCAGTGCGTGGGCGCGGTGGGCGTCAGCGGTGTGAAGTCCAGCGAAGACGCCGAAATCGCCAAGGCGGGTATTTCGGCACTCTGAAGCGGCACTTTGAGGCGTCACGAAGCCGTCGCGAGGCGGTCACGAAGCCTCCGTACTAACCCCAGTCGGCTATACTCGATGGGTTTACCTGAACCCATCTGCTGCCCGGCGAAAACCTCCTCGGTTTCCTCAAATTGATCCGCTCTCGGGCGGGTTGATGCTGGGCACGCGCCCCACTTGCGGAGACTTTCGTGCTGGCTGACCTGCTCCATCCCCCTCAAGCAATCCTGGCTCTGGCGGATGGGACGGTGTTCCGAGGCCAGTCCATCGGCRCAACGGGCCAGACGGTCGGCGAAGTGGTGTTCAACACCGCGCTGTCCGGCTACCAGGAAATCCTCACCGACCCCAGCTACTGCAAGCAGATCGTCACGCTGACGTATCCGCACATCGGCAGCTATGGCGTCAGCGATGAAGACGTCGAGGCATCCAAGGTTTTCGCCTCCGGTCTGGTCATCAAGGACCTGCCGCTGCGCGCGTCCAACTTCCGCTCGGGCCGTACGCTTGATCAGTACCTGCGCGACGAAGGTACCGTCGCCATCGCTGGCCTGGACACCCGCCGCCTGACACGCGTGCTGCGCACCAACGGCGCACAGAACGGCTGCATCCTGGCGTTGGCTGCCGGCGAAGCGCTGACCCAAGTCCATATCGACACTGCAGTCGCCGCCGCCAAGGCCGCACCGTCGATGTCCGGCCTGGACCTGGCCAAGGTCGTCAGCCGCACCGAGAACGAAACCTGGACGCAGACCGAGTGGAAGCTCGGCAGCGGCTACGGCACGCAGACCGCACCGAAGTTTCACGTCGTCGCCTACGACTTCGGCGTCAAGAGCAACATCCTGCGCATGCTGGCCGAGCGTGGCTGCAAGGTCACCGTCGTGCCGGCGCAGACGCCCGCCAGCGCCGTGTTCGACCTGGAGCCGGACGGCGTCTTCCTATCCAACGGCCCTGGCGACCCGGAGCCTTGCGACTACGCGATCAAGGCCACGGCGCAACTGATCGAATCCGGCATCCCCGTCTTCGGCATCTGCCTGGGCCACCAGATCCTGGCGCTGGCCAGCGGTGCCAAGACCTTCAAGATGAAGTTCGGCCACCACGGCGCCAACCACCCGGTCAAGGACCTGGACAGCGGCCGCGTCGGCATCACCAGCCAGAACCACGGTTTCGCGGTCGACCCCGACACGCTGCCGGCCAATCTGCGCGCCACGCACGTGAGCCTGTTCGATGGCACGCTGCAGGGCATCGCCCGCATCGACAAGCCGGCCTTCAGCTTCCAGGGCCACCCTGAAGCCAGCCCCGGCCCGCACGACATCGCCTATCTGTTCGACCGTTTCATTGGCTTGATGAACAAAGCCTGAGGAGCCCCCCATGTTCGGCATCACCGACCTCGGCACCTTCCTCGCGGCGGCGATCTTCATCATCCTGCTGCCCGGGCCCAACTCGATCTACGTGCTGTCCGTTGCTGCTCAGCGCGGCGTGCGTACCGGCTATGGGGCGGCCTGCGGTGTGTTCGTT
>NZ_JBFUMO010000600.1:0-3418 GCF_054049355.1 Roseateles sp. P5_E11
GACGTGGGTCCCCCAGACGTTTGCTCGGTCGCTTGTCCTGCGGGCCAATGCCGTCGCGCCAGTGGTAGGTGTCGGCGAAGCAGCCGCCCGGCCAGCGCACCAGCGGCACATGCAGGTCCTTGAGCGCGCCGACGACGTCATTGCGCCAGCCTCGGGTGTTCGGGATGTTCGACTTCGTGCCGACCCACATGCCTTCGTAGACGCCGGTGCCGAGGTGTTCGGCGAACTGGCCGTACACATACTTGCTGATGACCGGGCCGGGCTTGCCGGCGTCGATGTTGATGCTGACCTCGTTGGCGGCAAAAGCCGGGGCCGCGATCAGGCCGAGAACGGCAAGGCTGTGTTTGATTGTTTTCATATAGGGTCTCAAGACAGCTGCAAAGCCGCCATGTGTTTGATCGCAATGAATCCCGCTGATTCTTCGGCAGCGCCATGCGCGGACCGCCTTGTTCAGTTATTTCGAGAATTGCCAGTAATCGAACTTGAACAGTTCTTCGCCGGCCGCACCGCGGAATACGAAGAAGAGATCCTGGACGCCGGAGGCTCCGGAGATCTGGGCCAACTGCTGCTTCCATTCGCCGCCGGTTCCTGACACCGGCAGAGTGCCGATCAACTGGCCGTCGAGCTTGCCCAGACGAATCTCGATCTTTGCCCCGCTGGGTTCCTTCGCCTCGGCCGTGCTGGCGAGGCTGGCCATGAAGGCGCGCGCGCCGGTCACGCCGAAATCGACATTTCGCACCTGGATATAGGCGCCGTCATGGATGTCGCGCACATTCTGGCCACCGGCGCTGCTGGGCTCGATCTTGACACCGGAAGACCAGGCGATGGTCTCGGCTTCAACTCGCTTGTAGGGATCGAGGGTGGCGACCGGCGCCGGCCCTTCCTTGGTTGGCTGCACCATCGGGACCGAGCCATCGGGGTTGAACTTCAACTCGTCGACGCACACGGAACGTTTGAAGCCGTCGCCTCCCGGAAGAGCGGCGTTGTGATAGAAAAGGTAGGTCTTGCCCTTGTAATCGACCACGCCCGGGTGGTTGGTAAAAGCGCTTTGCGGAGACATGACGGCGCCGCCGTAGGTCCACGGGCCTTCGGCTGTGGGGCCGGTGGCGTAGCCGAGATGCTCAGGGATGGGACCGGCGGCAAAAAACAGGTAATTGAGATTCTTGCGCCTATAGAGCCAAGGACCCTCTTCGTAGGATGTGCCGCGCAAAGCAGGCTTCGGCTTCGTGACGCCTACTGTGTCCGGAGGGTTGCGCTCGCCCAAGGCCTTGACGGTCATCGGATGGCCAATGATGCCCTTCTCCCCGACGCTGGTGTCGTAGGAAATCATGTCCTTGTTCAGTTTCACTGACCACAGATTGGGATTGCCCCAGGCGAGATAGGCCTGACCCTTGTCGTCGATGAAAACGGTCGGATCGATGCTGTCGTACAGGCCGCCGGCGTGGCCGGCGATCAGCGGCTTTTTGATCGGGTCGATATAGGGGCCCAGGGGGTTATCGGCCACCAGCACGCCAATGCCACGGCCTTGCACCGGGCCATAGAGATACCACTTGCCATCGCGCTCAATCACTTGAGGGGCCCAGGCACCGTTGTCATAGCCGTCCCAGCCGGAGTTCTCCTTGGAGGCCCAAGGAAAATCTCGCAGGGAGGCGACCGCGCCGTGCTGAGTCCAGTTCACCATGTCCGTCGTCGTGGCGAGCACCCAATTCTTCATATTGAAGTTGTTGGCCTCCCCGACGTCTTCGTCGTGGCTAGAAAACAGGTAGAGCGTGCCCTTATGGACCATGGGGGCCGGATCGGCCGTATACATCGTTTGAATAACCGGGTTGCGCGCGAATGACGTTGCGGGCAGCAAGACCAGCACGGACGAGAGAACGACTGCGGAGAAGGCTGTTTTTTTCATGAGCGGCGGAAAATGAGAGAAGGCGGAGAAATAAAGTTGCGCCGTCCTAGCGCCCGTCTTGCGTCCCTTGCCCGACCCGGTAGTAGTCAAAGTCCACGCGGCCGCCGGCAATCTTGGTCGAGTAATAGAAGAGGCCGTAGCGGTAACCCATGAAGTGCGGGAAGGTGTAGGCCAGGCGCGAAGGACGACCGATGGGGGTCCACGATTTGCCGTCTAGGCTGTAGGAGAACCGGGCAACTTCAGGCGCGGGCTCAAATTCGCAGTCGACCCGAAGGTGAACGGTCTTGCCGGAGAGGGGAATGGAGGCGATCTCTTCGGGCTTGTCGGTTTCGGCGCTCACCATGACGAGAGATCGGGCGCCGTCGCTCATCTTGACGCCCACGAAACCGTATTGCCTTTGAAACGCGGCCAGGCCGGCCCAGTCGCCGTCTTTCATGCCGCTCACGTCGATGCTGGTGGTGGCGGAACTGCGCGGCCCGAAGGTGCGCTGAGTGAGGGTGTTCCGGGCCTCGAGCAGAGTTGCGACGTTCCGGCTGGTGGTSARGCTCAGGTRGCCCGGSCGCTTSGTGAGCGACCAGTCAYGSGGCTYSGGGTTGTGATTCCATTGCCAGGCCAGSGGCAGGKCGGGGTCGCCGGGCYGGCGGTCRAATTCGTCGGAGGCGACGATGCCGGAGGCGCCGGAGACGCCTTGCGCGCCGGCGGGGATGTCGAGCGTCATCGGCACCTTGCCGTCCTTGCCAAGCACCGGCCAGCCGTCCTTCCAGGTCACTGGCACGAGGTAAGGGATGCGACCGACGGCGCCGTTGTCCTTGAAGAGATAGGCGTACCACTTGCCTTCCGGCGTGTCGATGAGGCCGCYCTGGGCGATACCACGGTCATCGAGGGCGATGCGACTCTCGTAGGGGCCGTCGAGGGTGTCGGCGCGGCTGACGATGACGGTGCGCGCCCAGCGGCTCCCCGGCGAGGCGATGTTGACGAGGTAGTAGCGGCCGTTGATCTTGGAAATCTGCGAGCCCTCCCCACACAGCCCGCCCTGGTCGGCGCCGAAGACGGCGTTGACGTGTTCGATGATGGCCTTGTTCACGCCGCCCGGCTTGGTGCCGGTGAGATCGGGTTTCAGCTCGGTGAGCATGATGCGATTGCAGCCCCAGACCATGTAGACGCGACCGTCGTCGTCGAAGAACAGGCTGTGGTCATTCATCAAGGGCTCGAAGCTCGTCTCCTTCCACGGGCCGCGTTCCGGATCGCGCGTGGTGTAGACGTGGGTGCGTCCTCCGGTGGTGGCGGCGAACGTCGAGGCATAGAACATGCCGTCGTGGTAGCGCAGGCTGCTGGCCCAGGAGCCTGCACCGTAGGCGTTCTTGCCGTTCTCGAGACGGAAGGCTTCGTTGTCGGCAAGGTTCTGATGGGCGTAGGAGGCCATGCTCCAGTTGACCAGGTCGGTCGACTTCATGATCGGCAGGCCCGGGCTCATGTGCATCGTCGTGCTGCTCATGTAGTAGGTCTTGCCCACAC
>NZ_JBFUMO010000601.1:0-3410 GCF_054049355.1 Roseateles sp. P5_E11
CGCTGGCGCTGACCGAGGATGGCCAGCGCCTGCACGCCGCCTGCTCGACGGCCTTGAACACCTTGCGTGTGGCCGTGCGTGCGGTGCGTGAGCCGCACCAGCGCCAGATGCTGGCGTTGACGACGACGCCGGGCTTCGCGTCGCTGTGGTTGATCCCGCGCCTGACCGGCTTCACCCGTGCCCACCCGGGCATCGACGTGCGCCTGGATGCCGGCCTGGGCAACCGCAACCTGGCCAGCGAGGGCTTTGACCTCGCCATCCGCTACWGCCCGGTCGGCGCGGCTCAGGGCCAACAGCTGTTCGCCGAATCGATGGTGCCGGTCTGCAGCCCACGGCTGGTGGGCGAACTGGGCCTGGCGCTGCGCGAGCCGCCCGACCTGGCCCGGCACACGCTGCTGCACCTGGCCATGGACGGCGACAGCGCCGGCATGCCGGCCGAATGGGAGCCCTGGCTGAGTGCCTGGGGCCTGGTCGATCTGCGGCCGGCGGCGCGCTTGAGCTTCTCGAGCTATTCCGAAGCCATCGCCGCCGCCATTGCGGGGCAGGGCGTGGCGCTGGGCCGGCGGCCGCTGGTGGACGCGCTGCTGGCCAGCGGCCAGCTCGTCACGCCGTTTGACGCCGGCATCGCGTCGGCGCGGGCCTATCGCCTCATCGTCGACCCGGCGGCCAAGTCACGCCCGGCGGTCAAGGCCTTCGAGCAGTGGTTGCTGGCGCAGTGTGATGTTGGGTCAGGCGCCGACCGCCAGCTTCTCTGACTTATGTCATCGCGTGGAAGCTGCCTCACGATGAGCGGTTGCCCAAGGTTCGGCACCTCAACTCACCATCGCTCCGTCCTGAACAGCCTATGAAATTTGGAAGAGAGACCCTCGTCATCCTGACGGCGGCATTGCTTTTGGCACTGCCTGGCCTCGGTCGCGCCGCTGATGCCATCGAATCCTCGAACGATCAGACGCGCCGCCTGATTCAACAGACGATGAAGGAACGGCGCATACCGGGGCTGCAGGTTGCGGTCGTCAAGGATGGCCGGATCGTGCTGTCCGAAAGCTATGGCTGGGCCAACGTCGAAAACCGTGTGCCCGCAACGGCCAAGACATTGTTCCCGCTCAATTCCGGCACCAAGCCGCTCACAGGCGTTGCGTTGATGCAGTTGGCCGAGGCCGGCCTCGTGGATCTTGAGGCGCCCGTATCCCGCTATCTCGACGACCTGCCGAGCGCTTGGCAGCCCATCCGCGTGCGGCAGTTGCTGGCACACACGTCGGGGCTGCCCGACATCGTCGATCAACCCGGCCCCGTCACTGGCAGCACTGAAGCGGCCATGTGGAAGGCGGTCAAGCAGCAACCCATGGAAGCGCCGCCCGGTGAGAAGTTTTCCTACAACCAGACCAACTACGGCCTGCTGGCTCAGATCATCGTCAAGCAGGCCAAGATGCCCTACGAGCGCTACATGAAAGAGCGGCAGTTCGCGCTGGCCGACATGCCGCTGACGACGTTCGGCGACAGCTATGACCTCGTCGCGAACGCTGTAACGATCTACAGCCACTTTCCCCGCAGAACGCTCGCGCCGGACGATGCCGATCGCCTGTCTCACTGGGTCTACGACATGCCCTACAGCCTCCATGCGGGAGGCGGCATCCAGACGACGGCCACCGAGCTGGCGAACTGGATCGTCGCGCTGTCCAGTGGCCGGTTCATCAGCGCGGCCAGCGCGCAGCGCATGTGGACACCCGAGAAGCTGAGCAGTGGTGCCGAAGGCAGCTGGGCGGCCGGCTGGCCTGTGCTCGCCTCAAGCCCGAAAAGGCAGGTCGCCGGCATCGGCGGCAACCGCGCGGCCTTCATCGTTTATCCGGACGAGGGCTTGGCCGTCGTCGTCTTGACGAATCTGGTCGGCGGCAATCCGGAGAGATTCATCCCCCAGATCGCTGCGTTCTACAAGTGATGGGTCGCTGGCGCAGCCACATGGCTTGAGATGCCGGGGTCGGCGGACACAGCGCGCAGCGTCCATTCCCGCGCTTGCGTGGCGTCGACGCTTGCGTCGCGTGCCTCACGCAGCAGCGCCGCGGCGAGGCGGGCCCGCCAGCGCTCGGCCGCAGCCAGCGCCCAAGTCTGCTCGCTGAGCGTCAGGCAGGGGCCACGGTAGAGCTTGAGGGCGGCGTCCAGGGCCCCGGCGGCGGCAGAGCTGCCAGCAGGTGAGTGCTCGTGCTCAGTCAGGCGGTCGTTCAGGGCCTGCACGTCGACCCAGACGCAGTCCGCGTTCAGGCGCACGCCATGGTCCTGCACCAGCAAGGCGGCGTCGTGGGCCAGCAGGCGGCGCAGCCTCGCGACGGTGACCTCGAAGGCCTTTTGCCGCCCCTCACGGCCGTCACCGGGCCACAGCTCGCGGGCCACGGCCTCGGTTGAGGCGGCCTCGGTGCCGCGGCAAGCCAGATAGCGCAGCAGTTCGAGCGGCTTGCTGGCGGCCTTGCGCCCTTCCGCTGAACGCACGGCGCCGGCGTCGTTGCACATTTCAAAGCCACCCAGGGCGTGGACCTTCACCGACCAGGGCCAGGCCTCGGGCGCCCCGGCCGGCGCGGCGAGCCGGCGCGTGCGGATGGCCGAGCGCACCCAGTCCGTCTCGGCGCCCTGAACCAGGGCCTGGCAGAAGATCTCGCCGATATGCAGCGGCAGCAGCGGCAGCACGCCGGGCCACTCCAGTTCGCGCAGCGTGCGCATGGCGCGGGCCAGGGGTGCGTTTGGCAGGGCGCCCCAGCCATTGCGCTGGCCGATGGCGATCAGTGCGGTCAGGTCTGCCAGGCAGCGCAGGCGCGCCGCCAGGTAGCGTGGCAGCTGCATCTCGCCCAAGCCTTGAAAGCGCGCTGCAGCATCCTCGGCATTGCCGCAGCCAATCAGTGCATAGCCCTCCTGCACGAGGTAGGTGACCTGGTAGCCGGGCCAGGCGCCACTCATCTGCAAATGGCCCAGGGCACGCCTCGCGTGGCCCAGGGCCGCATGGAAGTCGCCCTCAAGCAGGGCCACGCGGCAGCGCACATCGGCCTGGTCGGCCCACCACAGCGGCGTGCTGGCTGCATCGCCCGCGGCGGCGGCCTGGGCTGCCAGCGCCAGCGCCGCCGTGGGGTCGCTGCTGCACTCCACCAGGCGTGCGCGCTGCAGTGCCGCGACGGCGGCCAACCCCGGTAGATAGTGTTCGGCTGCCAGTTGCTGCGCCAGCACCAGCCGCTCGCGCGCTTCGTCGACCTTGGCGAAGGCGTACAGATGCCAGGCCGCGACGATGGCCCAATGGCCGCGCCAGAAGGGTGAGGCATCGGGCCGCTTCTCAACCGTTGCGACCTGCGCGAACAGCAGTTCGAACTCCGCAWCCTCGCCATGGCGTTCGCAGAGCTCACCCAGCGCGCAGGCCAGCGCCAGCGATACGT
>NZ_JBFUMO010000602.1:0-3398 GCF_054049355.1 Roseateles sp. P5_E11
GTGTCGTCGAAGTATTTCCAGTTCAGCAGGAACATCTGGTCCCACCAGCCGGCCGCCTTCCTGTCCGCCACATGGATGATGCCGACGATCTGGAAGGGCCAGTTCTGGCTGCCGTTGCGGTCCGGGAAGATGGTGGACTGCATGGGCACCTGGTCGCCGACCTTCCAGCCAAATTTGCGCGCCAGGCCTTCGCCAACCAGGGCGCCATTCTTGGTCTCGGCAAACGCCTTGCGGTGCTCGGCCGAGACTTCCATCTCGGGGTAGATGTCGAGGTAGTTGGGTGCGACGGCAAAACTGAAGACCGCGTTCTCGGGCTTCTGGTAGGCGCCGCCGAACCAGTTGGCGAAGGCCACATCCTTGACGCCGTCGATCTGCGAGATGCGTGCGCCCAGCGACATCGGCAGCAACTGGATGAAGCTGAGCTTGGAGCCCGTCTGCAACCGTTGGGCGCCGTTGGCACTCTTGCCGGCCTGGTCGAAGCCGACGCGCACCGCGTCCAGCAGGCCGAACAGCAGGAAGGCCGTGATGATGGACACCAGGGTCAGGAAGGTCCGGCCCTTGCGCCGGAACAGCGCCGCCCAGATGAGATGAAGGTATTTCATGCCAGCCTCCGCAGAGCCGTCTCAAAGAGGCTGGACGCCCCCTCGGGGGGCAGCGAACAAAGTGAGCGTGGGGGCATCATCTGCTCCTTCAAGCGGTGGCTTCGGTTACCAGCGTGCCCTTGTCCAGATGCAGCGTGTGGCTCGCTCGGGCGGCGGCGCGAGGGTCGTGGGTGACCATGACGATGGTCTTGCCATGATCGCGGTTGAGGGCCTGCAGCAGTGTCAGCACATCCTCGGCGGATTGCCGGTCCAGGTCGCCGGTGGGTTCGTCGCAGACCAGCAGCGTTGGGTCCGACACGATGGCCCGCGCGATGGACACGCGCTGCTGCTGGCCGCCCGACAGTTCGGTCGGCTTGTGCGAGGCGCGGTCGGCCAGGCCGACGAGCTGCAGCGCAATCGCCGCGCGCTTCTTGCGCTCGCCCGCTGACAGCTTGGTCAGCAGCAGTGGCAGCTCGACGTTCTTCTGCGCCGACAGCGTGGGCATCAGGTTGTAGAACTGGAACACGAAGCCGACGCGCGAGGCGCGCCACTTGGCCAGCGCCGCGCCGGACAGCTTGTCGATACGTTCACCGCCAACGCTGATGGCGCCGCCGCTGGGAGCGTCCAGGCCGCCAATGAGGTTGAGCAGCGTGGTCTTGCCGGAGCCCGAGGGGCCCATCAAAGCAAGGAAGTCGCCCTGCTGCACATCCAGCTCGATGTGGTGGAGCACTTCCACCTTCTGCTTGCCACGGGTGTAGACCTTGGACAGGTCACGGATCTCGATCAGTGCGCTCATCTCTTCAGTCCTTCTTCACGATGTTGGAACCCTGCTTCAGTTCGGTGGGCGGCGAYAGYACGACCGTTTCGCCCGCCTTCAATCCGCTGGTGACCAGCTTGAACTTGCCCGCGTCGGCGCCGAGCTTCACGGCGCGCTGCTCCGCGCGATCGTCATGGGCGACGAACACGGCGTCGCCGCCGTCGCGCTGCACCAGGGCCTCCGGCGGCAGCAGCACGCCGGGTACCGGTTTGGCTTCGGTCTTGGGCTTGGCCGCCAGGAAACTCACGCGCACGCCCATGTCGGGCACCAGACGTTCGTCCTTCTTTTCCAGTGCCACACGCACCTTGACCGTGGCCTTGCCACGATCGGCGCTCGGGATGACGGCAACGACATGGGCCGGGATCTTCCAGTCCGGGTAGGCGTCGAGAACGGCTTCGCAGGGCATGTCGGGCTTGACCTGGGCGATGTAGGCCTCGTTGACGTCGACGTTCACTTCCAGCGAGTCCATGTCGACGATGGTGCCCACGCCGGTACGGGTAAAACCCCCGCCGGCGGACAGCGGCGAGATGATCTCGCCCACCTGCGCCGCGCGGGCCGTGACGACGCCGTCAAACGGCGCCCGCACGGTGGCGTAGTCGAAGTTGACGCGCGCCTGCCGCGCCTGGGCCTGGGCGGCCTCGATCTGGCGCTGAGACGCTTCCATCTGCGCGGACACGGTCTTCACCGCCGTGGCCGCCTGCTCGCGCGACTGGCGCGTCGTCATGCCGCTGGCGTTCAGCTCGGCCTGGCGGCGCTCGTCGGCCTGGGCCTGGGCGAGCTGGGCGCGCACCTGGCCGAGATTGGCTTCGGCCGTGCGGATCTGCGCCTGGGCCGCGGCGAGGCCGGCCTTCAAGCCGGTGTCATCGAGCCGGGCCAGGACCTGCCCCTTCTTGACCTTGAAGCCCTCGTCGATGAGCACCTCAGTCAGCGTGCCGGTCATCTGGGCCGAGACGGTCGCCATGCGGCGCGCCGTCACATAACCCGTCGCCTGCAGGACCGCATCGGCGCTGGCGCCCTGACCGTTGGCGCGAACCGTGACCGTCTGCACCGGGATCGGCTTGTTCCCCGACAGCCACCACCAGGCCCAGGCGCCGCCCGCGGCCAGCAGCACGACGGCCACCACCAGGGCCCAGACCCACTTGGGCGGCCCGCCGTCGCCATGGTCCTCGCGATGCGCACCGTCGATGCGCAACTCTTTCAGCAATCCGGTATCGATGACATGCCCCCTGAACAGTTGGCTTGGGCGGACCCTCAGGCCCGCAGCAGCACCGGTCTTTCGACCACCCATTTGGAACCGGGGCGGATTGTGCAGTGGCTGCTGCCACAGCATGTCATCAATCGATGGACGGCGTCTGGCGGTGGCGAATCGACAGCCAGGGGCGATGAACGGCGGCCGTCAGGCTTGGCGCGCCGGCGTCATTCAGCTGGCGACGAGTCCGTTGCGGATGGCATAGACCGTCAACTCGGAGTTGTTGCTCAGGCCCAGTTTCTCCAGCATGCGGGCGCGGTAGACGCTGACGGTCTTGGGGCTGAGCATCAGCTCCTCGGCGATGTCGGACAGGCGCTTGCCCGAGGCGATCATGACCAGGGTCTGCAGCTCGCGGTCGGAGAGCTTGTGGTGGGCCTGCTCGGTGACGGGCGCGGTCAGGCTTTCGACCAGCATCTGCGCGATCTCGGGCGTTACATATTTTCGACCCTGGGCCACGGTGCGCACGGCCTGCACCAGCGTGGCGGGGTCGCCGCCCTTGTTGACATAGCCATAGGCGCCGGCCTTGAGCGCGCGGATGGCGTACTGGTCCTCGGGATACATGGACACGATCAGCGTGCGTACCGGGTTGCCCTCGTCCTTGAGCACATGCAGCACGTCCAGGCCGGAGCGGCCGGGCATGTTGATGTCCAGCACCAGCACGTCGCAGGGGTTGTCCTTGCCCAGGGTGTGCAGCAGGCCGCGCAGCTCGGTGTAGTCGCCGGCCTCGCCAATGACCTCGATGTCCTGGGCA